>JASFUL010000420.1:0-5268 GCA_050050315.1 Gemmatimonadota bacterium | reverse complement strand
CACCCGCTCGCCTGCTGAGCGACGTCGCGCGCATCGACCTGGCGCTGACGGGGGACGAACGGGACGATCTGGCCACCCTGCTGCTGGCCGGCGGCTGGTCGAGGACGGACCCGAGCCCCTCGGAGACCCGGCTGAGCCGGTCGGGTCTCGATGTCCACGTACGGGTCGGCGACGCCCCTCGACAGCGCCTGCGCTCGATCGGGTTCGTGCTGACCCGGGCGCCGGACGAGGAGGTCGAACTGGCCTTCGGACCTCGCTCGACCCTGACGGTTCGGACGGACGGAAGGGCGCGCTGGACGTTCCGCTAGGGCTCGGCGCGCCACCCGCCGCTCCCCTTGCTTTCTACAGAAGCCACCGCCAGCTTCTCTAGAAATCCATAGGAGCGTGGCCCCATGACCGACAAGACCACCGCCGAGGCCCTGCGGGGGACCCTCGACCTGCTGATCCTCAAGACCCTCACCGTCGAGCCCATGCACGGCTGGGGCGTCACGCAGCGCATCCGGGAACTCTCGGAGGGTCTGCTGGACGTGAACCAGGGGTCTCTGTACCCGGCGCTCCAGCGGCTGGAAGGGAGGGGGCTCGTGGTGAGCGACTGGGGGACGACGGAGAACAACCGGCGGGCCAAGTACTACCGGCTGACCGAATCCGGGCGGGCCGAGATCGCCCCCGAAGAGGAGAGCTGGCGGCGCCACGTCGAGGGAGTCGCCCTCGTCCTGAAGGCGGTCTGAGTCGTGGCCCGGCGTTGGTGGACGCGGCTGCGTGATCGACTGCGGGGGATGGGGAGCCAGCTCCGGGCGGTGCTCCGGCGTGAGGCGGCCGAGCGCGAGATGGACGAGGAGCACCGCTTCCACATCGAGATGGAGACGGAGCGTCTGATGGGCGAGGGCGTCCCTCCGCAGCAGGCGCGGCGGCGGGCGTTGGTGTCCTTCGGGGGCGTCGAGCGGTACCAGGAGCAGGTGCGGGAGAGCCGCTGGACCTGGGGCCTCGAGACGGGCTGGCGCGACGCGGGGTACGCGCTGCGGGCGCTGGCCCGGCGTCCCCTCTTCGCGCTCTCGGCGATCGGCACGTTGGCCGTGGCCATCGGGACCGCCACGACCTTCTTCAGCGCCGTGGAAGCGGTGCTGCTCCGCCCCCTATCCGTCCCCCAACCCGAGCGGGTCGTCCAGGTGCGGCTGATGACCGGGGCCGGCCGGACGTCGAGCGTGGTCTCACTGCCCGACTACCTGGACTACCGGGAGCAGGCCGCCGGCGCCCTGGACCTGGCGGCGCACCACGTGAGCGACGTGACGCTGAGCAGCGACGTGGGCGCGATCGCGTCCCTGGGCATGGACGTCTCGTCGAACTACTTCCGGGTGCTGGGCCTGGCTCCGGCGCTGGGCCGTTTCTTCGTGGAGGGCGAGGCGGAGCGGTTGGACGCGCCTGGCGAAGTGGTGCTTGCCCATGAGACGTGGCGCACCCGCTTCGGAGAGGACCCCTCGATCGTCGGCCGGACGCTCCACGTGAACAGCATGGAGTTCACGGTCGTGGGCGTCGCGCCGGCCGGCTTCCACGGTACGATGCTGGGAGCCCGACCGGCGGTCTTCCTCCCCCTGGGTACGTACGGGCGCCTCCGGGGACGGGACGTCGCCGACCGCGTCGGCACGGAGTGGCTCCAGCTCTTCGGCCGGCTCGCACCCGGCGCCTCCACGGCCCGGGCCACCGAGGCGCTGGATCTCGTGGCCGCGCGCCTCCGGTCCGAGTACGACTACCCCGACGTGGTGGAGCCGGCGGGCGTGGTGGTCAATCGCTTCAGCCCGCTTCCCCCGGGGCAGCGCGACGTGGCGAGGCGGTCGCTGCTGATCCTGCTGGCCGCCGCGGTCCTCCTCCTCCTGATCACGGCGGTGAACGTGGCGGGGATGCTCGTCGCCCGGGCCTTCGAGCGGGCGTTCGAGATCTCGGTGAAGGTGGCGCTGGGAGCGGGCCGGTCCCACCTCGTGGGGCAGCTCCTGGTCGAGGGCCTCGTCCTGGGGGCCGTGGCGGGTGTCGCCGGGGTCGGTGTGGCGGCCCTCTGCACGCGACTCGTCGGGGCGATCCGCCCCCCGGGCCTGACCGCCTTCCGGGTCGAGCTGCCGCTGAACGGCACCGTGCTGGCCTTCGCGGCGGGCTCCGCGATCGCCATGGCCGTCGTCTTCGGGCTGATTCCGGCGTACTACGCGACGCGGCGTGACGTGCAGACGGCCCTCCGCGGCCGGCGGGGGGCCAGCGTGTCGGCGAAGGGGCGGAGCACGCTCGTCGCCGTGCAGGTGGCGATGACGCTGGCCCTGCTCGTGTCCACCGCGCTCCTGGTGCGGACGCTCCGCAACGCCCTGGGGACGGACCACGGCTTCGACCCCGGCGGGCTCGTCGTGGCCGAGATGGACCTGCGCCTGAACGGATACGACGGCGAGCGCGCCCGGGTCTTCTACACGTCCCTGCTCGAGCGGCTCGAGGCCTCGCCCGACGTCCGGTCGGCGGCTCTCTCGACGAGCATCCCCCTGGGCCAGGGCTGGGACCAGACCCGGGCGTCCGTCCCCGGGGTCGAGTCGCCCGACCCGTCGGGATGGCCGGTGGGCTGGACCGCCGTCTCGGAGGGCTTCTTCGAGACGCTCGGCTACGAGCTTCGCGCAGGGGGGCCTCCGGACCCGAACACCGTGCCTCCCCGCATCGTCGTCAACGAGGAGCTGGCGCGACGGTTCTGGAACGAGGAGGCGCCGGTGGGCCGCTCGTTCCGCTTCAACGGAGAGGACGTCGCGGTCGCGGGTGTCGTGCCGACCGGGAAGTACCGCTCCTTCGCCGAGGAGGCCAGGCTGTTCGCGTGGTTCCCCCTCGCGTTCGCGCCGAGCCCGGCCCTGTACGTGCACGTGCGCCCCAGCGGAGACCGGGCGGCCGCCCTGGCCGCGCTTCGGGAGGCGGCGGCCTCGCTGGATCCCCGGGTGCCCTTCATCCGCGTCACGACGCTCGAAGCGGCGATGGGCCAGGGTCTCTTCTTCCAGCGGACGGCCGCCGGGTTCATCGGCGCCTTCGCGCTCATGGCCCTGTTGCTCTCGGCGACGGGGATCTACGGGCTCCTGGCCTTCGCGGTCGAGCAGCGCCGGCGCGAGATCGGCATCCGGATCGCCATGGGCTCGAGCGGCGCGGGCGTGGTCGCCTCGGTGCTCCGCACCGGTCTTGCGCCCGTGCTCATCGGGCTCCTCGCAGGGCTCGGAGGCGCCGTGGTCTTCGGGCGCGCCCTCCGGGGCCTCCTGTACGGCGTCCCACCCGTGGACCCGCTGAGCTTCGGCGCCGCGGGGCTCCTCCTCCTCACCGTCGCCACGGTGGCCGTCTGGGTGCCGGCGCTCCGGGCCGTCCGGGTGGACCCGGCAGCGATCCTGAACGAGGAATAGGTTATGCTGGCGTAGGGGCTATGCTGGCGTAGGGGTCCGCTGGCGCTGGGGTCGTGGTCCGTGCATCCGGGGGTGGGCATCGTGAGGAGCGAAGAGGAGAGGCTCGTCCGCCGGGCGGCGTTCGACGCGATCCCGGAGGAGTACGACGCCGCGCGCCCCCCGTATCCGCCGGCCCTCCTGGCGGACCTCGTCAAGATGAGCGGGCTCCAGCCCGGCCGGGACGTCCTCGAGCTGGGCGCCGGTACGGGACAACTCACGCTCCCGCTGGCGGAGACCGGAGCCTCGGTCCTGGCCGTCGAGCTGGGCCCCGACCTGGCGGCGCTTCTCCGGGGCAAAGTGCGGGACCGGGGGAACGTCACCGTGGTGGCCGCCGATTTCGACACCTGGGACGCCGACGGGAGGACGTTCGACCACGTCATGGTGGCCAGCGCCTTCCACTGGCTGGATCCCGCCACCCGGCTCGGGCGCTGCCACGCCCTCCTCAGAAGGGGCGGCTCGATCGCGATCGTGGACGTGCGGTGGGGGGTGCGGACGGAGCGCTCCGACGACCTCTTCTCGGAGATCCAGGCGTGCTACGAGCGATGGGACCCGACCCACGACCCGGCGTACTGGCATCCCACGCCGGAGCAGGTGCCGACACGAAGGGACGAGCTCCGGGACTCGGGGCTGTTCGAGGACGTGCGCCACCGGCGATACGAGCGTCACCACCGGTACACGAAGCGGCGGTTCACGAGCCTGATCGGCACGTACTCGACCGTGAGGAGCTGGGGAGCCGAGCTCCGGGAGGGGTTCCTGGGCTGCGTGGCGGCGCTCTTCGACGAGCGCTTTCCCGCGGGGGTCACGCAGACCGACCTCTACGACCTGACGGTGGCGTGGGTCGCGGAGTCTCGGCCGGACCCGGCGCGAGGACGCCGGTGAGCGTCGGGGGCCCGTGAGTCGCGGGAGAGAAGGGGCTGCCCGCCGCACGGGGGTCTTCGTCGTCCTGTTGCTCCTGGGCGTCCTCTACGTCGTGGGTATCCGGACGTGGGTGGATCGCATCTCGCCCGGGGACGATTTCTACACCCTCCACGAGGCGGCGGCGCTCTTCGCCGAGACGGGCCGCATGTACGGGGGGACCTACACGAACCTGAACAACCCGCATTCGATCGCGATGCTGCACGGCTTCGTCGGCCGGCTCTCCCTCCGCACGGCGTTCCTCGTCTTCTCGGGTCTGATGTTCGCCGTGGTTCTCGCCGCCGTCCCGTTCCTCGCCCGTGCCCGGGATGGGCCCGGCCTGGACGACGCCACCGTGGCCCTCCTGCTGCTCGCGTGGCCGGTGACCCTCATGACGGTCCTGTCCGGCCAGGTCGGTCCCGTCCTGCTGCTCCTTCTGGCCGTCGCCTGGTGGGCGCTCGACCGGGGTCACGACACCTGGGCGGGCGTGGCGCTCGGCGTCGCCGTCGCCACCAAGATCTTCGTGGGGCTGTTCGTACCGACGCTCCTGGTCGCGCGGCGTGGGCGAGCCGCGGTGGTCGCCGCCGGGACGGCGGTCGGAGCGTACGCGCTGGGGCTCGCGGTCCTCGGCTCCGACCTCTACGCGACCCATTTCGGGATGCTGGCGGGCGTGGACCCTCCGGGGCGGGTGAACAACGGCTCCCTGGCCGGCCAACTCGCGAGGTGGGGGATGGAGGGCGCCTACCCGGTCGTCGCCCTGGTCGTGCTCCTCGTGGTGCTCTGGATCGCCTGGCGGGGGCGGCTCGATACGACGTTCGGGGTGACGGTGACAGGGATGCTGCTGCTGTCGCCCCTCTCGTGGTACTACTACATGCCGCTGCTGATCATCCCGTTCCTGGTCGCCCTCGGATGCCCCGGTTGGCCTCGCTGGCTC
>JASFUL010000419.1:0-5271 GCA_050050315.1 Gemmatimonadota bacterium | reverse complement strand
GTGCCGTTGGAGTTGCCAGGCTTGACGTCTGCGCCGAGGTGGCCGGTCAGGGTGACGATGTTCATCGCGTCTCCTTTCGTTCGAGAGCGGAGTCCATCTCCGCTCTTCGCCCCCCTGCGTCTCCCTCTCTTCTCCTCGCCGTCCGCGGGCGGAGCCCGCCGGGAGGGAGGGGTGCTGCAGACCCCGGAGCAAGCGAACCCCGAGGGACAGGAACGAACCGTCGGTGGAAAGAGGGTGGGTCGCGGCGCAACAGGCTGGCAGGGACTGCTGCAGCAACCGTGGGCTCCCCCGTGCCGAACCGACTCGAGGCTCCTGGAATCGGGACGGAGCCGCCCATCGGACAGCCGGCGTGCTACGGAGGGCTGGTGCAGAAGGCTGGTGTGGAAAGAAACGAGGGGCGGACCGGGAGCGCTCCTCCGGACGAGCGCCCCCGGTCCCCGCGAGGATCGACCGGCGACCTACCGCTGAAGGCAGAGCGGCGGCACGCCCCCCGCCCCCTCCTCGTCGGGAGACTCGCCGGGCTCCCTGACCTGGAGCAGCTCCACCTCCTCGGCGAGGATCTCGCTGTAGTTGAAGCAGGCCTCGCCGTCCTCGTGGGGGGCGGTCTCCAGCCGACCCCGGACGAACAGCCTGGAGCCCTTGCCCAGCCGGCCGAGGGACTCGGCCAGGCCGTGGAAGGCCAGCACCTGGGTCCAGGTGACCCGGTCCCGAGGGCCCTCGGGGGTGGACACACTCCGGGTACTGGCGATCCTCAGCCGCACCTGGGCGATCCCTCCACGGGTGTCGACGTCGGGGTCGGAGGCGAGGTTGTCGACGAGCAGGACCTGGTTCATGCTGTGCTCCTTTCAGGACGAGAGCGGAGCTCATCTCCGCTCTGCGCCCCCTGCCTCTCCCCCTCGTTCGGTTCGTTGTCACCGACCGAGACGGGCCTGGGTCGGAGGCAGGCGTCGCGGGCAACCCGCGGCCGGATCGGGTCGAGGAGGATGCTGCGCGGATCCACGGAAGGGCCGCGAGGACGACCGGGACCTGGACGGCGGGCTCGGGCGGCGTCGAGAAGAGCGCGGGGGCGGCTGGGCCACGGAGAGGGTCGCCGCCGCGGGGCCGCAAGCTCGCCTGTGATTGAATTCGAAGCATCATGACGTTGATCGAGTCTCTGTTCGGGGCGAAGCTCGCCGAGACCCTCGGTCGCACCGTGGCCCAGGGGATCGTGCAGTGGGCGAGGAAGCGTCTGGCCGAAGAGCTGAAAACGCCGGCGGGGGAGAAGGCGCTGGCGCGGTGCGGGAAGGCGGGCGTGGCGGCCCTGGTAGAGGAGGGTTGCCCGGCGGAGGTCGGCGAGGAGCTGCGGAAGCACCTGCGGGAGGCCCTGGAGACATCCAGGAGGCTCGTCATCCTCGGCGATCCCGGCGCCGGCAAGAGCACGTTCACGGGAGCCGTGCTCGCCCGGCTGGCGACCGCGACCCTCGAGGAGGGAGCGACGCCGCCCGCCGGCCTGTCGGAGGAGTGGGCACCGGTCTTCGTCGTGCTGCGCCAGCTCTCGGCCCGGCTCCAGGGGCTGCGGCTGGACGAGCTCGGGGCCGACCAGCGCACGGAGGCCCTGGCGACCGCCGTGCGCGACGAGGTGCTCTCCGACCTCACCGACGAGACCGGGGAGGCGGACTACCGGAAGGACCTGGCCGAGGCCCTCACGGCCGGCCGGTGCGTGCTCGTCTTCGACGGCCTGGACGAGGTGCCGGAGGCCCGGCGGGAGCCGGTCCGCGAGGCCGTCCTGGCCACGGCCGAGCGCTTCGACCCGGAGCGCCTGATCGTGACCTGCCGGGTACGGTCCTATGTGGACGGTCCGGCCTCGAACAGCACCCTCCCCGGCTTCAGCGTCCACGAGCTGGCACCGTTCGACCAAGACAAGATCGTGAGCTTCTGCACCGCATGGTACGAGGCCCTCGGGGCACTGGGCGGAATCCCTCCGGCCAACGCCCAGGCGGAGGCCGAGGACCTCCAGAGGGCCGCCCTGGCCCCCAGCCTGGCCCGGCTCGCCGAAAACCCCCTCCTGCTCACCACCATGGCCGTCCTCCACACCCGCAAGGCCGAGCTCCCCCGGGAGCGGGTCAAGGTCTACGAGGAGTCGATCGAGCTCCTGGTCCGGGACTGGCAGAAGGAGCGGGTGGGCAAGAAGCTGGTGGAGTCCCCGGAGCTGCGCAAGCTTCTCCAGGACGACTCCCGCCTCTGGCCCCTCCTCCGCCGCCTAGCCTACGAGGCCCATCGGGCCGGCGGCACCGAGCGGGAGGTGGCCGCCGGGCTCTCGGAAGGAGACCTCCTGGTGCTTCTCAAGCAGCCCGAGCTCCTCGGCTCCGCGGACCTGGCCGCCGAGTTTCTCGACTACGCCGACCAGCGGGCGGGCCTCCTGGTCGGCCAGGGGGGCCGACCGGACGAGCCGGCCGCCTTCAGCTTTGTCCACCGCACCTTCCAGGAGTACCTGGCGGGCCGGTACCTGACGACCTCGGTCTGGGAGCCGGTGGAGGAGCTCTACGAACGGGCCTCCGACGGGGACCTCTGGGGCCTCGCGGTCGAGCTGGGCGCCGAAGCCCTCCTCTATGTGGACACGAACCCGAAGGCCCTGTTGAAGCTGGTCTTCGGCCTCGGCGCCGGCGACCCGGCGGAGTCGGACCAGTCCCGCCGGGCCGTGCTCTGGGCGGGGAGCATGGCCGCTCTGGCAGGACCTGAAGGGATGGCCCGGGAGCGCTACGGCGGGCTGCGGGGCGACACCTTCCTGGAGGAGCTCCGCACCAAGCTCGTCCACCTGGCGGGGAGCGACCTGCCGGAGGGGGATCGGGTGGAGGCGGGAGAAATCCTCGGACTCCTTGGCGACCCCCGGCTGTCGAACCCGGAGGACAACTGGGTCCGGATCCCGGGCGGTACGTTCTGGATGGGGGCTCAGGACGAAGACCCCGAGGCACCGGGCTACGACCCCGAGGCGTTCGACCGGGAGTCCCCGGTCCACCGGGTGACGGTGAAGCCTTTCGCCCTGGGCCGCTACCCCGTGACGGTGGAGGAGTTTCGGCAGTTTGTGGACGCTGGCGACGGGGGCTACCTGAAGCCGGACCTGTGGAAGCCGAAGGGATGGGAGTGGCGGGAGAGGACGGAGCGGACGGAGCCAAAGGGGTGGCAGGCGCAGCTCCGCCACCCGAACCGGCCGGTTATCGGCATTTCGTGGTTCGAGGCGAACGCCTACTGCCGCTGGGCGGGGGGCCGCCTCCCGACCGAAGCCGAGTGGGAGCTCGCGGCGCGTGGCGAGGAGGGGCGGCGGTACCCGTGGGGTGACGAGGAGCCGGACCCTCGCCGCGCCAACTTCGGGATGCGGGTAGGTGATGCGACTCCGGTCGGACTCTACCCGAGGGGAGCCAGCCCGGAGGGCATCCAGGATCTGGCCGGAAACGTCTGGGAGTGGTGCGGGGACCGTTACCGGCCGTACGGAGCTGCAGAAGAGGACGATCTCGCCGAGTCGGAGGATGGTGCGTCGCGGGTTTTGCGGGGCGGTTCGTTCGCCGACTTCCCGAGGTACCTGCGCGCGGCCTTTCGCGACGTCGCCCATCCCGCTCCGGCGCGACTCCCTCGGCTTTCGGGTCTTGCGTGCGTCGTCGCGAGGACTGGGATGATCTTGACCCTCTGGCCCGCGCTGTGCGCGGGCCCGGCGTGGAACTTCGCGACCGGGACCGGAGAGCAGCCCGAAGACCGAGGCGACCCCCTGGGGGGCCGCGCTGCGGATGCCGGTCCGTGCCGTCGCCGAGCTCCGGCGCCTGGGTCTCCAGCCGAACGAAATCGCCCGCCGTCTGCCCCACCTCACGCTGACCCAGGTTTACGACGCGCTCAGTGACTGCAGCGACCACCGCGACGAGATCAACGGCGACATCGAACGCAACCGCATCGCCGAGGAGAAGATCGATCCGCTCGTACGCGACGCAGAAGCGACCTCTTCATCAAGCTCTATCTGGACGAGGACGAGGACGAGGACGTCGCCGTCGCCGAGATGGCCGGTGATCCTGAGGACCTGCCCTCCGACGGCGCCCCCTGCGCGAGCCCCGGCTCGACCGGCGGCCGCGCCCGAACCCCTGCCCCTCCACGCCTACGGGCGGACCGTCTCGGGGCGCCACCTGGTCGTCTTCTCCGTTCTCGAGCGTCCGGGCTGGGTGCTCCCGATCTCCGCCAGGGACATGAGCGGCCTGGAGCGCAAGCACTATGAGCAAGCGAAAGAAGGTCGATCCCCTGTCGGATGAGCTCTCCAGCTACGAGGAGGCCGCCGAGCTCTGGGGCGAGCACGACACGACGGACAATCCGGACGCATTCGCCGCGGAAGGCGACGGCGTGGAGCCGGAGCAGCACACCCACTCCTCCCGCGGCGTCGTTCGTTGCCTCGTCGGTGGACCGACTTTGCACCGCCAGCGTAAGCCGACAGGGAATGGCCCGCAGGTCGAAAGTTGATGAGCAGTGTCCCCGGTGGGCAGGTCTTCGGCCCCGAGCGTCCCTCCCGAAGCTCAGTATGGTGCTCGGCGGACCGGCCGGTGGAGTCGGACCGCCGGATCGCCGAAGAGCTGGAAGCTGCGGGCCTCGTTGGCACCCCGGTAGGCGCGGGCGAGTTGTTCAGGGGTTTCCCCGGTGTACGGTCTTCGGCGGGCGGCGGCGAGGGGCTGCGCCTCCCAGCGGCTCAGGAAGCTCCGGGTCAGGGCGCCGTAGAGCTGGCCGAAGGGTTCCATGGCGAAGCCGACCCGCCGGCCGTCCAGGAGATTCGCGAGGGCCCCCAGGAAGACCTTGGGGGCGTCCTGCCGCCCTCTCCGCTCCTCGCGGTTCCAGTCGAAGGAGGTGGTCCAGGCCCGGTCCACGTGGGCGATCACCGCCCGGGAGCCGCCCCGCGGGTGGGCGAGGAGCTTGCGGGGCAGGGCCGCGGTGAACGGTCTCTCCGCCAGGCGCCTGGGCTCGACCGCGTGCGGTTCGGGGAAGCTGTCCCACTCGGGGGTGCCGCCGCCGTGGCAGGCGAAGTGAAAGGTAATCGGCGGCAAGCCGGAGCGCAGGGCCAGCTCCAGGTCCTCGGCGGCGAAGTAGTGCTCCCGGACGATCGGGTGCCCCGGCCCCGGCCAGTCGCCGCAAAGCAGCGCCCCCTGGTGGTCCCGCTGCCGGGGATCGTCGGGCTCGAACACCATGCCGTGGCTGGCGGTGAACAGGACGTCGGGCGTTTCCGGCCCCCCGAGCAGCCGGGAGAGCTCCGCCCGGGTCGCCTCCGGT
>JASFUL010000418.1:0-5285 GCA_050050315.1 Gemmatimonadota bacterium | reverse complement strand
GCGGCCTAGCTTTCAGGCGGCGGCTCCCAGCCGAGGTCTCCGGCCGCGGCGGCGGTGATGACGTAGATCCGCGCGAAGCTGTGATCGCGGCAGAACACCGTGCGGCGGTAGACGTCGATGCCCGCCGTCTCGGTCGAAAGGGCCTGCCAACCGGTGTCGACCACGTCGCACCCGTCGGGGCAGGTCCCGGCGAGGGGATCGCCGGGGGTCCACTCGAGGACGTCGATGTCCTCGTACTGGGATACCTCCATCCACTTGTCCTTCAGCTCTTCGAGAAGGGCGTCCATCGTCGTCTCGGTCGGGGTGGGCTCCACAACTCCACCGGAATGTAACGCCTCACCCCTCCGCCGTCCTCGACCGCTCCCCGGCGGGATGGGCTCTTGTGCGACCCTGTTATTGTATACAATATACGGTCATGCACCCAGCGGGAGCCCCCCTCCACCGACCCCGTCACCGCCACGACGGCCGACGCCCGCCCGTCCCCACCCGCATCGGGATCCTCGGCGGTATCGGGCCGGCGGCCACCGGCCTCTACTACGAGCTGCTGGTGGGAGCGGGACGGGGACCCGGGCTCGAGGTCGTGATCTACAGCCTGGACTTCGAGCGGTTCACGTGGCTCGAGGATCACGACCGGGCCGGATACGTCCGGGAGATCCGCAGGGGACTCGAGATCCTGGAGGCGAGCGGGGCCGGCGTGGTGGCCATGGCGGCCAACTCGCCCCACGCGGTCCTGGACGAGCTCGACGGGGCGGGACCGGAGCTCGTGGACATCGTGGGAAGCGTGGGCCGAGCGGCCCAGGCAGCGGGCGTGCGCCGGGCCCTGCTGGTGGGCATCCCCGCCACCATGACGGGCCGATTCTACCGCGCCGGGCTCGCACGACACGGGGTCGAGGTCCGCGTTCCCCACCCACGCCATCACGAGCGCATCCGGAGCATCGTCTTCGACGAGCTGACCCACGGGGTCCGCTCTCCGGCGTCCCGGGACTGGCTGGTGGAGCTGACCACCGGACACACCGTTGACGCCCTGGTCCTGGCGTGCACCGAGCTGTCCCTCCTGATCGGACCCGAGGATGCCCCGATCCGGGTGCTCGACAGCACGCGGCTGCACGTAGCGGACATCCTGGACGCGGCGTACGCAACGAACGGAGGAGAACGATGACGAGGACCGGGACCGGTACCTGGGTGGCGATGGCCGCGATCGCAATCGGGCTGGCGGCGTGCGGAGCTCAGGATGCCGGATCGGGCCGAGCCGACCCGGCCGACCGTGACCTCGCGGGTCGGGAGCGCGTCGACGCCCTGCTCGGCCGCCTCGCCGACTACGACTACGCCGGGTCCGTCGCGTTCGGCGACGAGCAGGATCTGTGGTTCGCCGCCGCATACGGTCGCAGTGACCGGGAGCGAGGGCTCCCGTTCGAGGCCGGGACCGCCGTGGACATCGGGTCGCTGACGAAGCCCTTCACGGCCGCGCTGATCCTGGTCCTCGAGGGCGAGGGGCTCGTGTCCGTGGACGACCCGCTGGCGCGCCACTTTCCAGACGTTCCGCCGGACAAGGCGAACATCAGGGTGCACCAGCTCCTGACCCACACCTCCGGCCTCCTCCGCACGGCCCTGGCCCTGGGCGTCGACGCCGGGACGGACCGGGAGGCCTTCGTCGACGCCGTGCTCTCGTCCGAGCTGCTGTACCCCCCGGGGGAGCGGTTCGAGTACTCCGACACGGGCTACGATCTCCTGGCGGCCCTGGTGGAGATCGTCACCGGTGAGCCCTACGCCGACGCCCTGGAGCGGCGGGTCCTGCGCCCGGCCGGATTGCGTCGCACGGGCTACTCCGGGTCGGAAGCCGCCTCGTCGGGCCCCGTGGCGGATTCCTACACGGCCCCCTTAGGGTCGCCGTGGTACGACGACCGGGAGGGGCCGTCGGAGGCCACCTGGTACAACCGCGGATCCGGCGGCCTGATCTCGACCGTGGCCGACCTGCAGAGGTTCGTGCGGGCGCTGCGGCGGGGGGACGTGCTGGACCCGGGCGTGGTGGCCCGCATGATGGACGTCCAGGTCGAAGCGGGGCCCGACCTGGGCTACGGGTACGGGTGGTACGTCCGGGGCACCGGACCGCAGCACACGGTCTTCCACGGCGGCGACATCGCCGGGTACAAGGCCCACCTCGAGATCGACCTCGGCACGGGCCGCACCGTGGCCGCCCTGGACAACGTGCTGGGGTGGGAGCGGGTGACGGACCGCTACGTCCTGGAGGCCTGGGACGGCGGAGGTCCGACGCTCCCCCCGCCGGTCCGTCCGTCGGCGGACCCGGAGCGCACCCTCGCCGGCACCTACCGGACCGAAGCGGGTGATGCGCTGGTCCTGTGGGAGGAGGCGGGGGTGGTGGGTGCCGAAGCCCGTGGCCAGCCGCTGGTCGACCTCCTGTTCGGTGTCTCGGACGATCACCTCCAGCGCCGCACCGCCGACTCGGAGGGGGTCATGCGGGCTCTGGCGATCGGGGACACGGCCTTTCTGAACGCCCGCATGCGGGACCGGGACCGGATCGCCGGCATGCCCCGGCGGCTGGTCACCCTGTGGGGCCGGCTCGAGCGGGACCGTGGGGCGGTGGACCACGTGACCGTCCCCGGGTCGTATCCCGGGCAGGACGGCACGGTCATCTCGTTCGTCCGGATCGTCCGGGAGTCGGGGCCCGATCCCATGCGCCTGGTCTGGCGAGGAGACCGTCTGGTCGGGGCGGGCGGAGACGAGGGACTGCGTGCTCCGACAACGACCCTCGCGGCCGTGGATCGCGACCGGGCCGCCCGCTTCGAGCCGTCCACCGGCCGGACCACGCTCGTCACGGTCCACGGCGCCCGGGTCGAGGTCTCCCTCGGCGACCGCACGCTGGTCGCCACACGCGACGAAACGGACCCGGTTCCCCCGCCCACCCGGTCGCTCACGCGCGCGCTGGCGAGAGTCTTCCTGACGCGGGGTCCCGACGCGGGACTGGAGCGCCTCGCCCGCCTGAGGGAGAGTGCGCCCGAGGCCTACGACTTCGGCGAGGACGCGCTGAACCGCCTGGGCTACGATCTCCTCCACGCCCACGACCCACCCTCGGCCGTGGCGGTCTTCCGCGTCAACGCCGAGGACCACCCCCAGTCGTGGAACGTGTTCGACAGCCTGGGCGAAGCGCTCCTCGCGGCGGGGGACGTCGCGGAGGCCCGGGCGGCCTACGCGGAGTCCCTGCGGCTGAACCCCGACAACGAGACGGCCCGTCGCGTCCTCGAAGAGACCGGGGCGCGCGGCCCGGGCGGCCGGTGACCGCGCCGCCTACTCGAGGTGGGCCATGAGCGTCTGGAGGCCGCCCTTCCAGTGACTCGTGACGAGCTCCCGGGCTCGCTCGCTCTCCCCCGCCTCCAGGGCGTCGAGCAACCGCGCGTGCTCCCGTGCCGAAGCTCGCGGGTCGCCTCCGCCGGCCATGAATGCCAGCTCGTAGCGCAGCAAGGTGGCCCGGAGCCCGTCGAGGATCCGGTCGAGCCGCTCGTTGCCGGCGGCCCGGCACAGCCTCTCGTGGAAGGATCGGTCCAGGCGCTGGCGCCGGAGGGCGTCGGTGGCCTCCCCGAAACGCCGGTTGAGCGACCGGAGCTCCTCGAGCCACGGCCCGGTCACGGGTCCGAGGAGACCCACCGCAAGCGACTCGAGCGTCCAGAGGATGGGATAGAGCTGTTCGGCGTCCTCGAGCTCGAGGGGCGGGACGAAGAACCCCCGCAGATGGTCCGAACGCAGCATCCCCTCGCCCTCGAGGCGGAGCAGCGCTTCCCGGACCGGCGTGCGACTGACACCCAACTCCTCCGCGACGGCCGAGTCGCTCAGACGACCCCCGGGCTCGAAGCGACCGGAGACGATCTGTCCCAGGATGACGTCGTAGACCTTGTCGCGGAGCGGCGCTCGCTCGATGCGACCAGAATCCGGAGGGGTCTTGGAGGACATGGGCGCGTGAGTGCGTGGATGAGGCGCCGCCATGCTACCCGTATCCGGGGTCGGCGGCAACCCGATCCGCACGGTCGGGAGAGCCGCTCGGGCAAGGGGGCGGGGCCACTCTTCCACTCGTCCGAGGTCCGGGGGTTGTTCACCGCGATCTGAATGATAGCATCGGGATCGACGAGCGGATCCCGGATCCGCCTCCTTTCTCACCCATCGGGCCCACCTCATGGCCGACGCCGAGTCTTCCGTCACCGTCCTCAGCGACGCCGACACGGCCGGACTGGGGACGATCCGGCTGCGCCACCCCCCGGGGACGTTCGCGCTCACGCCGGCCAGCCGCATCACCGTGGCGGCGGTGGGCGCCGAGCGGGATCGCCTCGAGGGCGCGGGGATCGACTGGGGAAGCGGGGTAGGATGCGTGGCCATCGCCGCGGCGCGCATTCCCGCGGTTCGCCGCGTCTTGGGGCTCGAGATCGTCGAGGCCAACGTGCAGGTGGCGCGGGAGAACGCGCGGGCGAACGGCGTCGACGCGCGGACCGAGTTCCACGCGTCCGACTCGTACAGCCCGCTCCGCCCGGGCGCCCGCCGAGCACTGGCCGAGCTCGAAGGCGGCGCCAGCTTCGTGGTGGCCAACCCTCCCGCCGCACGCGACGGAGACGGCTTCGGCTGGCGGCGCGAGGTGGCCCGGGGCGCCGTCCGGTTCCTGACTCCGGGTGGGGTGTTCCTCGTGCAGGTCTCCAGCCAGTACGGGATGCATCGCGTGCGATCACTGGAGGGGGAGGGACCCGGCCTCCGGTACGACGGCGTAGCCGCGACCACCGACCTACAGCCCTTCGACCTGAACGACCCCGCCCTCCGGGCCCCGGCGGAGCTCTACGCCGCCACCGAGAGGCACGGGGGTCCGGCCTACGACTTCCGCTGGCCCGGGGACCCGGCGACCTCCGTCCCGGCCCGGGACGCGCTCCGGCGGTTCCTCGAGGCCGGGACGAGCCCCCTCTCCCGCTGGCAGGTCCACCGCTTCCTGTACCGGCCGGCGCAGGACCCGGGAGCTACTGCATCTCGATGAGGTAGAGGGCCATGCCGTCCGGGTCGACGAAGTCGGCCCTCAGAAGCGGACCGTCCTCGACGACCCCCGTCGGAAAGCGCACCCCGGCCGCGCCCAGCTCACGGAGCGCGGCCCGGATATCCTCCACCTGGAAGCCGATGGACACGCCTTCGCACGCACCGGCTCCCGGGTTCTCCCCGCGAGGGTGCAGTCCGAGCCGGAGTCCGCCGCTTCGGAGCATCGCGAAGTGGGGCGCGGCCCGATACTCGACCTCGAAGCCGAG
>JASFUL010000417.1:0-5306 GCA_050050315.1 Gemmatimonadota bacterium | reverse complement strand
TGGTGACGAAGAGCGGATTGCCCGTGGTCCGGTCGAGGACCACGTTCGCGAGCTCCCCGGGAAAGTCGTGGTGGAGGAACCTCGCGCCCAGGAAGTCCTCGACCTCGGAGGGTCCCCAGGGCGACAGCTCGAGCCGAACGAAGCCTGGGACCCGACGGATCTTTCCCAGTAGCTTCCTGAGGTCCTCGGTCTTCTCGTCCCCCCGGTAGGTCGCGACCAAGATGAGCCTCGCGGGCTCGGGGCGTCGAGCCAGCCAGCGCACGAAGTCGAGGGTCGACGGGTCGCTCCAGTGCAGGTCTTCGACGAGGAGCACCAGGGGCACCTCGGCCGCGAGCGCCTCCACGAACGACACCAGCTCCCGCAGCATCCGCTCACGGGTCGCACCGGCCGCCCTGCGAGCCAGCCTCTCCTGTTGTTTGGGGGTCAGCAGGAAAGGCATCTGGACGGCCCAGCTCGGAGCCTGGCTCGCCAGCCGGGCCACCACGCCTCCCCCGTCGTCGGCTCGACACAGTCGATCGAGGGCGTCGAGCAGCGGGAGGTAGGCCTCGCCCGGACCGCTCTGGTCCAGGCACTGCCCCCACACCACGAGCGCGTGGTCACTTGCCCCGGGGCTTCCCTCCGCCGCCGATCCCGACAGGAACTCGTCCAGGAGCACCGTCTTCCCCGCCCCGGACGGGCCGGATACGAACACGATCTGGCGGGCTCCGGATCGCGCCCGCTCCATGGCCTCGTCCAGACGCTCGAGCTCGACCCGCCGGGGGATCGTGACCCGGGGGCCGGACCCCGACGCCGGAAGGATGGACACCGGACCCGGCGGAGACGGGACCCACCCGCCGGTGGGCTCCTCGTCCTCCCCGGCGAAGTCCACGTCGGTTTCCGTCGAGGGTACCTTCTCCCCTGCGTCGGGCTCGACCGCGGGCCCAGCCCCGGACTCCCCGCCGTGCACGCGCACCTCGGGGAGGAACCGATAGCCGCGGCCCCGCACCGTCTTGATCATCCGCTGAGCCCGGCCGTCGTCGCCCAGGGCCCGCCGCGCGTCCTTGATGCGGCTTCCGAGCGCCGAGGACGTCACGAAGTGATGGCCCCAGATCTCGTCCAGCAGCTCGTCCCGTGTGACCAGGCGGTCCCGATGGCGGACGAGGTAGGCCAGCACGTCGTAGACCTGGGGCTCGAGGTGGTAGGGTTCGCCACCCCGGCGCAGCTCGCACAGCGCGTCGTCCAGCTCGTATTCGTCGAAGGCGTAGACCATCGAATTCCCGACCGGAATCGCCTCTCCCGGTCCTCTTCACGTTCTCTACACGTGGTCTTCAGGCAGGCATTCCCGGGTGCCGCTACCGTGGATGCGAAGGCGGCGGGAGGCGGATCGCCCGTCTCACCGACCCGCCTCGATCACGAGGGCTCACGGCCCCATACATGGAGGACACCATGAGGAAGTTCGTCATCGAGCGAGAGGTCCCCGGAATCGGCGGCAGCACCGCGGACGATCTCCGCTCCGGCGCGCAGACGTCGAACAAGGCCCTGGCGGAGGTCGGCCCGGGCATCCAGTGGCAGCACTCGTACGTGACGGCCGACGGAACGTACTGCGTGTACCTGGCCGAAAGCGAGGACCTGATCCTCGAGCACGCCCAGAAGAGCGGCTTTCCGGCGGACAAGATCACGGAGGTGTACAACACCTTCGACCCGTCCACCGGCCACTGCTGAGCCGCGGGTGCCGTGGGCCGCGCCGGCCTGGACGGCGGCGCGGCCCCGGCGGCGCGGCCCAACTCATCGCGGACGCACCCTCCCAACGCTCCTGAGATCCTCGCGGCGCCGCGGGCTGCCTCCTCCCTCCTCTCCCGCCTCTGGACTTCCAGCCCTCCGTTGCAGCATCTTGGCGGATTCCCACCAGCTCGGGAATGGCAGACGCCCGGCCGGGCAGCTGCCCCCGGGGCGACCCGCACACCCACCGCCGTCGAGAAGGAGATCCATCGTGCGTCCAGTCAATCCCAGATACACCCAGCACCCCGATGTCCGCCAGAACGCCCCCAACAAGGGCGCGTACGACGGGAAGATCCGCTCCTTCAAGTCGGTCAGCTATCCGGACTCGAAGGGCGGAAACAACGGACTCACCATCTTCACCGTCACGTATGCGAGCCTCCCGGAGCAGGCCAGGCGCCTGATCAAGCGGATCCGCCAGCGTGAGAGGATCGGGCGGAGCTGGAAGCGCGGTCGATACAGGAACGACCGTATGTCGCCCGCCTACGGGAACCTGACGAATCATCTCCCGGCGGCGGGAGTCTATCAGGAGTACAACTACGAGGACCGGAGCATGGAGCGGGGCGAGACCAGGGTGCCCCGCCTCATCCACGACGAGAGGCACGACAATTTCTATGTGACGGTGACCCACTACCGTGCGTACCAGGCCACGGAGTCGATCCTCCGACCGGCCAGCGGTGGGCAGGAGATGGAGGAGGTGGAGGTCACGGAGGTCCGAAATCCCTTCTACAGAGTCAAGGACATCCCCTTCGAGAAGCAGAGGGCACGAGGGGCCGAGAGGGAGCTGAAGCGCCGTAGCGTGGCCGAATTGGCGGGCCTCGACGGCCCCCGGGCCCCCGATCGCGGGGGCGAAGCGTGGGACTCACCGGACCTGATCAAGTTCTGAGGGGGGACCTGATTACGGCGCTCTGGCGGCCCGTCCTCCGCCCAGCCTGTCCATGACCCATTCCTGGAGAACCCGAAGCACTTCTGGATCCATCCCGCCGCTCTGGAGCTCCTCGTAGCGTAGGAAGTCACCGGTCTCGTCGGGAACGAAGAGGTGGTTCACGCCCGGGAAGACGTGGACCGTCACGTCGCCATTGCCGGCGCCCCGGAAGAGCTTCCCGAGACCCTCGGCCTGGTCCGCCGGCACCTGCCGGTCCGTGGCTCCCTGGAGGATGGCGACCGCCGCTTCGGTCGTCCCGGCGAGGGCGGCGGCGTCCCAGCGGAACACCTCCCGCTCGCCGGTCACGGCGAGGCTGTCCATCTGCCGGTCGACAAACGCGAGGAGCGAGTCGCGAGATAGCTCTTCCCCTCCCTCTCGGTGCTCCGCCACCCAGAGCGCCTGGGCCCGCACCGCGGCGCGGGGGTCGGCGGCCCCGGCCATCAGGACCAGCGCCGCCAGCTCCGGGTCCTCCGATCCGACCATCATGGCCACGCGCGCGCCCTGGGAGTGGCCCAGCAGGCCCAGGCGCCGCCCGTCGATGTCCGATCGGTTCCGGAGGAAGGCGAGGGCCGCCCTGGCGTCCTGTGCAACGGTCCGCTCCGTTCCCGGGGCGAAGTCCCCCCCGGAGCCGCCGAGACCCCGGTCGTCGAACCGCAGCACCGCCACCCCCCGGGACGAGAGGGCGTCCGCGATCTCGCGGAAGGGGCGCCATCCGTCTCCGACGGGGGCGTAGCTGTCCCGGTCCTGGGGGCCGGCGCCGCTCAGGAGAACGAGGGCCGGATGGGGGCCCGGCACGCCGCGAGGCAGGGTGAGGGTACCCGCCAGCTTCACGTCTCCCTCGACCGGGATGGTGACGTCTTCAGCGACATACGCCGCACCTGGGGGAGCGCCGTAGTCGGGCGGCGGCGCGAGTTCGGCGGGAAGGGTCTCGAGGGGAACGCGGTCGACGACCGGGCCGTCGCGCCCGATCCGGACCCGCACGGGGCGCCCGTCGCTCGTGAGGTCGACCCGGGAGGTGTCCGACGTCACCACGGTCACCCTGTCCCCTTCCCGCCTCACGGGAACGGTGAGCGGCCGGACCCCCGGATTCGCGACCACCGGCAGTGCCACCTCGTCCCCGCGAGACAGGGCGCACTCCACGATCTGGAGGGCCGCGCCCATCGCCTCCTCCGCGAGGAGGAATGCGGCGCCGCCGGATGGACGGGCGACCGACCGGGCGACGTCCCCCGCCTGGATCTCGATCCGCACGGAGTCGCCGTCGAGGCGCACCTGGACGTGCTGGAGGGGCGTCGCGTCCTCGCTGGAGCCCCAGGGAAAGACGTCCTCGGTCACGGCCGTCACGCAACCGTGGTCATCCAGGGTGGCGACGACCGACAGGCGGGCTCGGTTCGGCACGAGCACCCGCGACTCGAGCTGTCCGGGTCGGCGAGTCACCCGCTCGACGGACACCGTGTCGTTCGCTGTCACCGTGACGAGCCCGTACCGCTCCACCTCCTGAGGCTGTAGCTGCAGAAGCGCGGCCAGCAGCAGCGCGTTCATCACGACTCCTCCGCCAGCCGGAACACCGACTCCACGTCGGTGCCGAAGACCCGGGCGATCTTGAGGGCGAGGGACAGCGACGGCACGTACCGCCCCTGCTCGAGGAGGACGATGGTCTGGCGGGAGCACCCGACCTGGTCGGAGAGCTCCTGCTGGGTCATCTCGCCGTGCTCGAACCGGAGCCTCCGGATCTCGTTGTCGATCTCGGCCTTCGGCATGATCAGCGCTTCCTGTACCCGGCGAGAACGCCCACCGGGAGGCCGAGAAGGAAGACGACGAGGCAGGACCAGAAGACGAGGTAGAGGTAGTGGAGGGGCACGGCGCCGTCGGCGTGGAAGTGCTCCACGAGGCCCACCGTCCAGATGGCCAGGGTGACGAGCATCCCCGCGGCCTGCATGGCCGGCGCGCGCCCCATGATGGCCTGGTCGCGCTCGTCGAGCAGCCCGTCGTCCCGCGTCACGCGGGCTTTCAGCCAGGCCGTCCCGCCCCCCACCACGCCGAGAAGCACGAGCAGGATGAGCGTGAAGGCGATCCGGAGGCTGTCGTCTTCGAAGGTCGCATCAGGACCGTTGGCGACGACGAGGGCCGCCGCCGCGACTCCGAGGACGAGCCCAACGCCGATGCTCCAGCGGGCGATCCGCTGCAAGGGCGTGGCGGGAAGCTCCGTGCCGGGTGGCAGCGGGGCGGTGTCCGGCCGCGCCAGGCGCGCGACCACCCACAGGGCGAGGAATCCACTGACCAGGGCAAGGATCCCCCAGAGCACGATCGACATCGCGGCAACTCCGCGTCGAGGTGGAGGCGACCAGCATCACTGGCTCTAGTGTACAATAATTCACACAGCATGTAAAGTTTTTTGTACTTCGAGGCGGGAAACGACGGTCGCGCCGTCGGCGAGGAGGGATGCGTTCGGGATCGGCCGGCGCCGGGGGAAGGGACGGCTACTCCCGGGGGGGGACGCCGGGCGGCCGGAGGGGGACCGCCACGGCGTCCGGGAGCAAGGCTCTTCAGCGTTCCCGGTGCTCCGGCAGGAAGTCGGTGATCAGCCAGAGCTCGTCCTCGCCACCGAGGACGCCCCGGAACGCGATAC
>JASFUL010000416.1:0-5312 GCA_050050315.1 Gemmatimonadota bacterium | reverse complement strand
CTCGCGACCTCGAGCCCCCAGCCGGCCAGGAGGGTGGCGCACGCGTCGGCCATGACCGCCTCGCCGGAACCGCGGGCCGAGAGCGCCGGGTTCACGGACGGAATCGACACGAGGAGCCGGGTCAGCGCCGCGGGATCTCCGTCGAGGGCGGCGGTCCAGAGGTCGGCGCGGACGCCCGGTGGTGCCCCCCGTTTCCCGCCGGTCACGACGCGCTCCGGACCGCCCGGCGCCGACCCGGCACGGATTTCCGTGCTCCCCGACGGGACTTTCCGGGCGACCTTCGGAGATCCGAGGGCCACGGACGTGGTAACATCCCGGCTTCACATCCGTAAGATATTGTGATAGAACGGGTTGGGCGGGTTGCGATCCAGGGGGTAGGAGGGGCACGCTTCATGCTGGCCCTCTCTCCCGAGACCACAATCGACACCTTCGGAGGTCCCATTCGCACCTTGACCGTGAGCCTGATCGGAGCCGCGGCGCTCGTCGCGGGTCTCGTCGTCTTCCGGCAGCAGAAGCAGTCGGATACATCACAGGTGAAGAACGTCCCGCCCGGCGAGAGCGTCCCCGCGGAGATCTCGCTCGAGCGGCTCCGGGAGCTCGGCTACTGATCTGATCGCCCGGCCCCTCCGCGGCCCGCCAAGTCCGCCCTCGGCGCCGCCTCAGGAGGAGTGGTCGTGGATGATCTTCCAGTTCTCGCCCTCGCGCCTCAGCACGAGGGTGAAGTATCCCGTTGCCGTCACTGAATCGGCCGCCGCGGCCCCGGCGGAAGCGCCCGCATCCGCCCCGGGCCGATAGAGCACGTACCGCCCCAGCGTCAGCGCGTGATCCCGGCCCAGGGGCCGCACCCTCAGATCCTCGAACCGCAGCGAGTCCCGCTCCGCCCCGGGTGCCCAGTACGACTCCAGGTACCGCTCGCGGACCGCGCTCCGCCCCCGGAGGAGTCCGGTGGATCCCGTGAACGTCAGCCCGGGATCGGTGCTGTAGTCGTCCAGGAAGCCGTCGAGGTCGCCGGCGTTCCACTCCGCGGTGGAGCCCTCCAGCATGTCCTCGATCGCGCGCGCCAGGCCGGCCGAGTCGGCGGCGGTCACCGCCGCCTCCGCGACGGCCCCCGGGTCCGATGCGTCCCCCCCGGCCTCGGACCCTTCGCCCCCGCACGCCGCCGGCGCCAACGCCGCCGCCGCGACCAGGGACGTAAGACCGAGCTTGCCCACACGACGAAGAAAGCGGCGGCGCCCCCGCCCGGAGCGCCGCCGCCCGCCGTCGTGCCGGAAGCCGACCCGGGTCACTCGAACCAGATCCGGTTCTTCTCGATGTAGGTGGTCCATTCCGGCGGTACGTCCGTGTCCGGGAAGATCGCCTGCACGGGGCACTCGGGCTCGCAGGCGCCGCAGTCGATGCACTCGTCCGGGTGAATGTAGAACTGGTCCTCGCCCTCGTAGATGCAGTCGACCGGGCAGACCTCGACGCAGCTGGCGTCCTTCGTTCCGATGCAAGGCTCGGTGATGATATACGTCATGAATCCCTCGGGATCGTCCTTCGTCCGGCTGACGGTCCGCTAACATGTGCCACCGGCCCGGGGGGCGCAACGGCATCCGCCCCCCTTCGGCTCAGGGCCGTCGACGGGCGAACGTCCGGCACCAGGACGCGTAGCGCCGGGCGAGAACGGGATGCGTGCGCTCGGCTACCGGCAGGTACACCTCGAACGCCTGCCCCAACGCCCGACGGGCGGCCCCGGGGTCTCCCCGGAGGTGCGCGTGGCGCAGGTGGTCCAGCCGTTCGGCCAGGGCCACGAGACGCACCGGCTCCGGAGCCACGACCAGGGCCTCCGTGAGATCGGTGGCGTCCGGACGGGGAACGGCGCGCCGCAGCCCGAGGGCCGCCCGGGCCGTGGCGACGCGGTCGAGCCCGTCCGCAGGAGTCTCATCCGGCGCGGCCGCGGCGGCGACCCTTTCCACCACGTCGTCCGGCGGAGCCAGTCCGGGCCGCGCCGTGTCGAGGACGACGGTGGCCGCGAGCGCGTCGACGGCCGTCACCCCCCCGTCCAGCAGCAGGATGAGGGCGCTCCGTCCGGGGTGGAGGAAGTCGGGGTGACGGGGGTCTGCGAGCGCCGCCCTGCGGGGCTCCATGGCGCACGCGTGCAGCGCTTCGAGAAAGGTCGCCCCCCCGGGCCCCACGCCGGCGCGCCGGGCGGAGCGCCGGAGCCGCCGACCCATGTGGAAGCCCCGATCGCCCTCGTCGGACAGGACGTGGATCTCGCTCAGGCCGGACCGTCCTCCTTCCGCCACAACACGTCACGCTCGCCGGACCGGTGGTTCTCCAGGCGCGCCAGGGCGAAGAGGAGATCCGAGAGACGGTTCAGGTAGCGCACGGCGCCTTCGTCCACGACGTCGTCCCGGGCCAGGGCGACCACCGCGCGCTCGGCCCGACGACAGACCGTGCGGGCCACGTGGAGCGCCGCCGCGCCGGGCGTCCCTCCCGGAAGCACGAAGGCGCGCAGGGGCTCGAGCTCGGTGTCCGCCTCGTCGATCCAGGCCTCCATCTCGTCGACCCGCCAGGTCGGGGGGTCCGGCGTCTCCGGGCGCCTGCGCCCCTCGTCGGCCGGCGGCGCGGAGAGGTCCGAGCCGAGGGCGAACAGATCGTGCTGGATGCGCCGGAGCCGTCGTCGGGTCGCGTCGACCTCGACCGCGGTCGCGGCCCACCCCAGCACGGCGTTGAGCTCGTCGATCGTCCCGTAGGCGTCGACCCGGACGTGGTCCTTGGCCACGCGCGCGCCCCCCAGGAGCGACGTCTCGCCCCGGTCGCCCTTTCTCGTATAGATCTTCAACCCGCTCGCTCCTGGTCTGACATCTCCCGGCCCACCGCGATCACCGGCGCGTGAGGTCCCGCAGCGCTTTCGCCTGATCGAGCAGGCCCTTCCGGGGCTCGGCCTCCGGCGGGTCCGCCAGAGCGTCCCGGAGGTCGAGGAGGACCTCCAGCCACACCTGGTCCCGCTGGAAGTCGAAGTCCAGTCGGTGCATCGCGTCGGCGTCGTCCGCGTCGTCGGCCCGCTGGAAGGCCTCGCGGTACGCCCGCTCGAGCGAGGTGAGGATCTCCTCCCGGTCGCGCATCGCTCTCCCTGTGCCCCTGGGTCCGTCCGGGTGTCGACGGCCCCGGACCGGCGCTATGTTTGAGGCGGGTACCCCCGTAGGTCCCGATCCGTGTCATGTACGCCCCGGGCGGAGCCATGGACCAGAGCGCCGAAGACCGAGCCGAGTCCGCGCGAGAGGAAGACACCAGGGAACGGGCGAACGAGCTCTACTGGCACTCCGACGACAGCGTGAGTCGCATCGCCGACGAGCTCGACGTCTCCAAGGGGAGCCTGTACAACCTGATCGATCCCCTTCCCGCCGGCCTCCCCTGTCCGCGATGCAGCGCCGAGATGGAGTATCCGAACCGGACGGCCCGGGACCAGGGGTTCCTCACCTGCCCGGGCTGCGACCTGGAGGAGGACGAGGAGCTCGTCCGCGAGGAGTGGCGCGAGGCCGCTCGCCGCACCGGCGACGGCACCGTGGTGGTGCGCCCGGGATCGGGGGACGGAGCCCGCCGCGTCTGGGGCGACTCCGTCGAGATCTCCCGCAAGAGGCTCGTCGTCGGGGCGGCCCTCCTGGGCGCCGCGGCCGGGCTGGCCCTGGCCCTCTGGGCCCGGAGGACGTAGGCGGGCCCTAGATGCCCACGAACATCCGGGACCCGCGTTCGATCATCACGCCCGACGCCTTCGGCATCGCCGAAGGCCTCCTCGGCACCCCTCTCGCCGGACCCTGGCGGCGCTTCTGGGCGATGACGATCGACCTGATCGTCATCGGCATCCTCACCGTCTTCACGGGCTCTGTCCAGCTCCTCATCTGGGGGGCGGTCGCCCTGTTCTTCGTGCGGGTCGCCTTCCAGAAGCCCGGGCGGGCGAGTCAGGCCGCGGCGGTGCTCCTGCGGGTGTTCGCCGGTTGCCTCGGGCTCACGATCCTGAGCGCCGTGGTCATCGCGTTCCTCGTCCTGCGGTCGGTGGAAGACGAGGGCGACGGCGGTCCGCGCATCCCGGACGCGGGGGACGTCACCGCAGGGGTCCTGGAGGGACTGGAGGGCCCGCTGGCCAGGGAGGGCTTCCGCCAGGCGGAGACCCACGACGAGGTCGTGGAGACCGCCGTGGGGCTCCTCGTCGCTCGCAGTCAGCTGGGGCGCCCGCCGGAGGACCCCGAGGCGTATCTCGAGCGGGTTCGTCCCGACGACGTCTCCTGGATCGGAGACGCCGACTCCCTCTTCGCGGTGGCCGTCGAGCAGTGGAGGGCCGAGGGCGGCGCGGCCGCCGAGGCGACCGACGCCGAGGGCGCCGGGGCCGTCGGTGCGGCGGAGGAGCGGCCGGCGGAAGCGACCGGAGAGGAGGGAGAGGCGCAGGGCGCGGACGAGACGACGGCCAGGGAGGAGGAGCCTTCGGCCCCGACCGTCGAGGAGGAGGTGGCCGCCATGTCCGGAGGCGAGGTGCTGGCGGCGTTGTCGGCCATCGTGGCCGCGGAGGGCGATACGATCGCGGAGGACGACGAGGAGCCCGCCCGGTCCCGGCAGCGTGAGGCGGCTCTCCGCCGGCGGGCCGCCGACCTGGTGGCGGCCGACACCCTCGAGCTGCTGGAGGGCGCCCTCAGGCAGGTCGCCGAAGAGCGTGACGACTACCGCGAGGACGCCCGTGAGCTCCGGCAGGAAGTCGAGGAGGGCCAGGGCGGCTTCGCGGCCCTGCTACGGGACATATGGGACCAGGCCGGGTCGGCCATCGGCTTGTGGAGCATCTACTTCACTGTGCTCCTCACGCTGTGGAAGGGCCAGACGGTGGGGAAGAAGATGATGGGGGTGCGGGTGCTGCGGCTGGACGGAGAGGCCATGACCTGGTGGTCGTCCTTCGAGCGGGGTGGAGGGTACGTGGCGGGCATCGCCACCGGGCTCCTGGGGTTCGCGCAGGTCTTCTGGGATCCGAACCGGCAGTGTATCCACGACAAGATCGTGGGTACCGTAGTCATCCGGGACGGCGCGCCGAAGGTGGCGGGATCGTGGAAGGAGGCCCGGGGCTTCGAGACCCCGGGGAGCGACGACGGCGTGCCCCCCGGCCCCCGTCCGCCAGAGGACCAACCGGAGGATCCGACGTGAGCCGATTCGACCCCGAGGTGCTACCCGACATCGGCGAGGCGCCCAGGACGGTGGAGGACCGTTTCGAGCGGCGCGTGGAGATGACCGTCCCGGACCGCCACAACCCCAAGCTCCGGAAGGTGATGGAGCTCGTGAACGCCGACGAT
>JASFUL010000415.1:0-5350 GCA_050050315.1 Gemmatimonadota bacterium | reverse complement strand
GCGCGATCAGCGCCAGGAGCATCGTGAGCCGCGTGCCGTGTCGCATCGGTCCTCCTCCTTATCGCTGGACGGCGTCGGCGATGGCCGCCAGCGCCTCCTTGAAGCGGGCCCGGCGCGCCTCCCGCTCGGCGGGCCCGGGGATGTGCTCCTGGTGGAGGCTCACCACCGTCCGCCGGGGGTCCTCGTGGCCGCCGGTGCGGAGCTGGATCGTCGACGGGCGGGGCCATCCGCCGGGGTGCCAGGTGAGGCGCACGTGGCTCTCCTCCTTCACGACCCTCACCTCCCCCGTCGAGCCGTCGTCCAGGGTATACGACTCGCCCTCCACCAGGCCTGGAGGCGCTCCGGCCCCGAGCCACGTCCGGACCCCCTCCGGCGAGGTGACCCATCGCCAGACCGCGTCGGGAGGGGCCGACACGGTCTTCTGGGCCCCGATCTGGAAGCCGGCCTCCCGGGTCTCGCCCGTGGCGCGCCGGCCGATCAGCTTCTCGTACCCGTTGGCCACCATCTGCTGCCACCAGCGGCTCTCGACGCCTCCGTCCCCGGCGATCCGGGCGACCAACTCGCGGTGGTCGAGCTCCGGTCCACCGCGCGCGTCCAGCCACGTCTTCCACCCGTCCCAGTCCCTTCCCGTGGCGTCCTGGACGGCCCCGTCACCGATCTCGATGTCGTCGCGTCCCATGCGTGCTCCTCGCCTCGTGGTCCGGCTTCGTCGGGCCGCCGCCGGCCCTCTCCAGGGCCGGCTCCCGTCCCTCCGCCCCTACCAGACCAGGTGGAAGTCCTCCTGCCGCCGGAAGACCCAGTGACGCCGCCCCCCCGGGTCGAGGTACGCCTCCTCCTCCTGCCGGCAGCTCGCCGGCTCGTCGTCCCACTCCGGGATGGGCGTCGTGGCCTGGAGCTCGATGGAGTGCCACGTCGCGGGTCGCAGGACGACGTCGCCCCGATACGGGACGCCGTCCTGGGCGTCCCAGCGGCCGATGAGCGGCCCGGCCCCGTGCCCGTGGTCGCCGATCGGGTGGGTGTAGATGGTCCCGTCGATCCCCTCGCCGCGCATGCGCTCGAGGGCGGCGGCCAGGATCTCGTTGCCGGTGAGCCCCGGCTCCATCTCCTCGAGCAGGATGTCCTGGAGCCGGTTGCTGTTCGCCAGGCAGCGGCGGAGCCCGGCGGGGACCTCCGTCTCACCGGGTCGGAGGACGTAGCCCAGGTGCTGCGTGTCGGTGTGGAGGCCCATGGCCACCACGCCGAAGTCGACCCAGAGGAGATCGCCGCGCCGGATCACGGCCGGCCCCTCGGCCGGCTCGTCGCCGGCTCGCTGCACGTCCACCGACGGATGGAACCACGTGGTCATCCCGAGCGCCCGGATCTTGTCGCGGAGCCACCAGCGCACGTCGTCGGTGGTGGTCTCGCCCGGGGTGATCACGGCGTTGGAGAAGGCCTCGGACAGGATCGCGTGCACCGTCTCCTCGATCTGCCGGTACCGTGGCATCATCTCGGGGACGCGAACCGCGATGTAGTCGACGGCCAGCACGGGCTTGCGCTCGACCC
Source organism: Gemmatimonadota bacterium (assembly GCA_050050315.1). Lineage (GTDB taxonomy): Bacteria > Gemmatimonadota > Gemmatimonadetes > Longimicrobiales > Gaopeijiaceae > JASFUL01. Next base: position 3,808 of record JASFUL010000415.1, on the reverse strand, counting down.
GCTCGACCCACGGTCCCAGCGCCCGCTCCAGGGCCTCCCGCTCGCCGGCGTGGAGCCCGTCGCTGAACGCCTGGTGCTCGTCGATGTCGAGGACGATGCTCCCGGGGTCCCGCTCCTCCACCAGCTCCCGGAACAGGCGCCACTGCTCGTCGCCCCACAGCTCGGCGGCCCCCTCTCCGTCCCCCTCCCGCTCCGAGACCGGGCGCGACGAGCGGAACGCCTCGTAGACGCCGCCCTGCGTCCCTCCCCCCAGCGCCAGCCGTTCCACGCTGCCGTCGGGACGCCGGGTGAAGACGTAGATGGAGCGGCGTCGGGCGGCGAAGGTCGTGGGCGCGGCGAGGCTGAAGAAGACCGGGTCCTCGGCGTACTCGCGCATCGACAGCACCCACATCTCGACGCCGTGCTCCTCCATGAGCGCGGGAAGCACGCGGTCCAGCCTGGCCTCCAGCCACACCTGCCGCTCGGCGGCCTCCTCCCGGAGGGAAGGGAGCTCGTGGTACCGGGGCGGGACCCCCTCGGGCACGCGGACCGGCTCCCAGAGGTCGACCGGACCGCCGTCCTGGGCCGACGCGGAAGCGGGAGGCCCGAACACGGTAGCGGCCAGGCACAGCGCGACGGTCGCCACGCCCGGCGCGGCCCGGGTCACGGATCCGGAGGGACGGGGGGAGGGGCTGGGCTCGACGGTTGTCATGGTCGAACGGCCGGAAGGAGGGAACGACGGCCCAGGGCCCGCGGCGGCGCCGGGAGCGGGGGCGCGGAGGACGCGTCATGGTAAGGCGGCTGAACGGATGACGCCACGCGGAGCTGGAAGACCTCTCCTCCTCCCCCGACCACCTCGTACCGTCGGACGTTATTCGACGTCCAGCTCGTCCCGTTCGACACGGGCGCCTCCCGTCACCATCACGCCACCGTCGCGTCCGGGGAGGAGCTGCGAATGGGCCGGGAAGCGTTCGGCGGCCTCCCGGTGGGCCCATGGGCGACGCACTTCGGCGAGCTCGTAGAGAAAGTCCTTGCGCCCACCGAATCGACGTGGGTAGCGTATTAGTATACCGATACACTGATACGGCGTGGACGCGGCGATCTCTCCCCCCCGACGCCCCTCCAGGCCGCCCGATCCGCGTCCGGCCCCCGAGCCCGGTCATGTTCGAAGCCATCGATCCCCGCAGGCCCGTGCCGCTCTACGAGCAGATCGCCACCCAGGTGCGACTGGGGGTGGCGTCGGGCGAGATCGGCGCGGGCGACGCGCTGCCGTCGGTACGGGAGCTCGCCCGCCGTCTCCGCGTCAACCCCGCGACGGTGGTACAGGCGTACCGCGAGCTCGAGACCGACGGCTTCGTCGAGCTGCGTCGGGGAGCCGGAACGTTCGTGCGGGACGTGCCCGCATTCCGGAGGGAGGAGGAGATGAGCGCCCAGGCGAGACGCATCGCCCTGAACGCAATCCAGGACGCGGCACGGGCCGGGGTCTCGGCGGCCGAGCTGCTCCGGGCGATGCGCGAGTCGGTGGGAGCGGAGCCCGGACACGGACACGGACACGACGCCGACGTAGGGGACGACGCCGTCGTCGAGGAGGCGCTCCCATGAATCGCGCGATCGAGCTCCGGGGGGTCACCTGGCGCGCCGGAGACGACTTCGCCATCCGGGACCTGGACCTGAACGTACCCCGGGGCTCCATCTACGGCTTCCTCGGACCGAACGGATCGGGCAAGACCACGACGATCCGCCTGTTCATGGGCATGATCCGTCCCCGGGCCGGGACCATCCGGGTGCTGGACGGACTGGTTCCCCGGGACCTGCCCCGGGTCCTGCGCCAGGTGGGGTACGTGCCCGAGCGCCCCCACGTGTACCCCGGCCTCACCGTGCGCGAGGCCGTCGACTTCCACTCCGCGTTCTATCCCCTGTGGGACCCCCACTGGGCCCGGGAGCTCGTGAAGACCCTCGGGCTCTCTCCGGACCGGAAGATCGCCCGCATGTCCAAAGGAGAGAACGGCAAGCTCCTCGCCCTCCTGGCCCTCGCCCAGCGGCCCGAGCTCCTCGTACTGGACGAGCCCACGGACGGGCTGGATCCCGTGGTCCGCCGGGACGTGATGACGGCCGTGCTGGACTACGTCTCGGAGAGCGGCGCCACGGTCTTCATCTCGAGCCACCTCGTGCACGAGCTCGAGCGCGTGTGTGACTGGATCGGCGTGATGGACGACGGCCGGCTGGTGGCCGAGCTGCCCATGGAGAGCTTCAGGAACGAGATCAAGAGACTCCGGGTGCGGAATCCGCCGGAGCGGACGTCGGACGCCCCCTTCCACGTCCTCTCCCGGGAGACCAACGGGGTCTTCCGCGGCGAGGTGTGGGTCGTCCGCGGCTGGCGGGACCCCATGCGTTCGTACTTCGCCGGCGCGGGAGCCGAGCTCAGGGACGTCATCGACCTGGACCTCGAGGACGGCTTCGTCGAGCTCCTCCGCTCGTCCCGCTCCGGTTGAGGAGGAGGACAGATCATGGCCAGACAAATGCTGACGCTCCACTGGAAGGCGGCCAAGTGGCTCCTGCTCCCCATCGTGCTCGCGGCCTTCGGGCTGCCGGTCCTGGCGGTGCGGGGCCTGGGAGGGAGCGCGTCGGAATACGGCTACAGGGCGCTGTACCTGGTCCAGGCGGGCCGGACGCTGCTCCCCCTCTTTCCGACGCTGGCCGCCGCCGTGGGCGGGCTGCTGGCCCTGACGGCCTGGAACTGGGACCACCGGGGGGAGCACGTCTACTCCCTCTCCCTGCCGGTGGCCCGATGGGAGTGGGCGGTCCTCAAGTTCGGCGCCGGTTTGGTGCTCCTGGGGGTTCCGGCGGTGGCGTTCCTCGTGGGCTCCCTGGTGGCGACGGCGTCCGTCGACCTCCCGGCGGGCCTGACGGCGTATCCCCTGGCGGTGAGCGCTCGCTTCGCCCTCGCGGCGCTGGTCTCGTACGCGGTCCTCTTCGCCATGGCCGCGGGCACGATCCGAACCACCGTGATCGTGCTCTCGGCCTTCTTGGGGGGGCTCTTCCTGGGTCAGCTCGCCGTCGACTTCGTCGCGAGCGCCTACCAGGTGCCGTGGCTCCAGGACACGAGCGTCACCGAGGCCGTCTTCCAGACCCTCAACACGTGGCCCGGCCCGTTCCAGGTCTTCTTCGGCAACTGGATGCTGATCGATGTCTAGGGCGAGGGCACCACTGGCGTGGCTGCTCCTGTGCGCCCTCGTCGGTCCAACCGCCGCCCAGGAGCCCGGGGCGGCGCCTCGACCCGCGGCGGATCGGGCTTCCGACGTGGAAGCCGACCTGGTGCGGAGGATCGAGACGCTGCTGCCGAAGGCCCGGGCGGCCGCCGCCCGGGCCCGGGAGACCGAGCGCGTGCGCGACTCGATCCAACGGGCCCGGAACGCGGAGATCCAGACCGTCTCGCTCCGGGTCGGCCCGCTCCGGGTGGTCACCCTGCCCGGTCAGGAGGCGCGGGCGCGGCGCTTCCTGGAGTCGGAGCTCGAGCGCCTCGGCCCGCTGACCCGGTCCGCGGAGAGCTCGCTGGCGGGGGTCACGATCGTTTTCCAGTACGCCCCCGTCCTCGAGACCATCCAGGTGGACGGACCCGCCGAGGCCGTGGCGGTGCGACGGCTCTGGGGGGACCGCGCGGTGCGGAACCGGGCGAGGGACGTCCTGGGGGCGCGCATCACCCACTCGTTGCCGGCTCCCGTGCGTTTCTGGCTGGGAAACCGTTCCCTCCGGCTCGACGGGGACCCCGCCCCCCTGCACCGCGCCCTGGTGCTGAACGGAAGCCTCTCCGCGACGGCCTGCTCCGAGG
>JASFUL010000414.1:0-5359 GCA_050050315.1 Gemmatimonadota bacterium | reverse complement strand
GTGCGCACCGAGATGTAGCCCCCCGCCTCGATGATCCGGTCGAACGCGCTCCGGTCGACCACGAGGTCCCGCAGGACCGGGAAGGAGTCGGCCCGCCACGGCTCGATCCAGATCTCGTCGCCGTCCGAGTACTCCCGCATGTGGAGCTGGCAGACCGTGGTGAGGTCCCAGGGGCCGTGGGGCTCGCCGTTCACCATCATTCCGCACGAGCCGCAGATGCCCTCCCGGCAGTCGTGGTCGAAGGCGATGGGCTCGCCCCCGTCCCGGATGATCCGCTCGTTGACCAGGTCGAGCATCTCCAGGAAGGACATGTGGTCGCTGACGTCCTCGGCACCGTAGGTCTCGAAGCGCCCCGACCCCTTCGGCCCGTCCTGGCGCCAGACGTGGAGAGTGAGGTTCACTTGTAGCTCCTCTGGGAGAGGGGCACGTACTCGAATTCGAGCTCTTCGGTGTGGCGCACGGGTTTCTGGCCCACCCCCCTGTATTCCCAGACGGCGGCGTGGGCGAAGTTCTCGTCGTCCCGTTTGGCCTCGCCCTCCTCGGTGGTGTGCTCCACCCGGTAGTGGGCGCCGGCCGACTCGTCCCGGGTGAGCGCGTCCCACAGCATCACCTCGGCGAACTCGAGGAAGTCGGCCACCCGTCCGGCCTTCTCCAGCGACTGGTTGAACGTCTCGGCGCTCCCGGGGACGCGCACGTCGCTCCAGAAGCGCTCACGGATCTTCGGGACCTCCTCGAGACCCTCCCGCAGCCCCTCCTCGCTCCGGGCCATCCCACACGTCTCCCACATCAGACGGCCGAGCTCCCGGTGGAAGTCGTCGACCGTCCGGGTGCCGTCCACCGCCAGGAGCCTGCGCGTCTTCTCGTCCACCTCCTCCTGCACCGCGTCGAAGGCCGCGTCGTACGTGTCGACGCCCCCCGGCCGCACGTTCGCGAGGAAGTTGCCGATCGTGAGCGGGAGAACGAAGTAGCCGTCGGCCAACCCCTGCATCAGGGCGCTCGCGCCCAGGCGGTTCGCGCCGTGGTCGCTGAAGTTCGCCTCGCCGATGACGAAGAGGCCCGGCACGTTGCTCATCAGGTCGTAGTCGACCCACAGGCCTCCCATCGTGTAGTGCGGCGCCGGGTAGATCCGCATGGGCACCTCGTACGGGTCCTCGCCGGTGATCTTCTCGTACATGGCGAAGAGGTTGCCGTAGCGTTCGCTGATGGCCTGCCGGCCGAGGCGCTCGATGGCGTGCTTGAAATCGAGGTAGACGCCGTTCTTCAGCGGTCCGACCCCGTACCCCGCGTCGACCATCTCCTTGGCCCGGCGTGACGCCAGGTCCCGCGGTACCAGATTCCCGAAGGCCGGATACATCCGCTCCAGGTAGTAGTCCCGGTCCTCCTCGGGAATCTGGTTGGGCCGACGGCTCTCGTCCTCGGCCTTCGGCACCCAGATTCGCCCGTCGTTGCGGAGCGACTCGCTCATCAGCGTGAGCTTCGACTGATAGTCGCCCGAGGGGGGGATGCAGGTCGGGTGGATCTGCGTGTACGACGGGTTGGCGAAGCCCGCCCCCCGTCGGTGGGCCCGCCAGGTGGCGGTGACGTTGCACGCCTTCGCGTTGGTCGACAGGTAGAAGACGTTCGAGTAGCCTCCGGTGGCCAGCACGACCGCGTCGCCCACCCATCGCTCGACCTCGCCGGTCACCAGGTCCCGGGTGATGATGCCCCGGGCGCGCCCGTCGATGATCACGAGATCCAGCATCTCGTGACGCGTGTGCATCTCCACCTTGCCGGCGTGCACCATCTTCTCCAGCGCCTGGTAGCACCCCAGGAGGAGCTGCTGGCCCGTCTGGCCGCGGGCGTAGAACGTCCGCGAGACCTGCGCACCCCCGAACGAACGGTTGGCCAGCAGCCCGCTGTACTCCCGGGCGAACGGCACGCCCTGGGCCACCGCCTGGTCGATGATGTTCAGGCTGACCTGGGCCAGCCGGTAGACGTTGGCCTCCCGCGAGCGGAAGTCGCCGCCCTTCACCGTGTCGTAGAAGAGCCGGTAGACGGAGTCGCCGTCGTTCTGGTAGTTCTTGGCCGCGTTGATGCCGCCCTGGGCGGCGATGGAGTGGGCCCGCCGGGGCGAGTCGTGGTAGGTGAAGACCCTCACGTCGTAGCCGAGCTCGGCCATGCTGGCGGCGGCCGACGCCCCCGCCAGCCCGGTGCCCACCACGATCACGTCGTACTTACGCTTGTTGGCCGGGTTCACCAGCTTCATCTCGAAGCGGTGCTTGTCCCAGAGCTGCTGGATGGGACCGGACGGAATCCGCGCGTTGAGCTCCATCAGTGGCTCCCTTCCGGTGCGTCGGGGACCGGCGCCTGTCGCGCCGCGGGGTCGAGTGCCAGCGATCGGTCGGACGGACCGGTCGCGGCCTGCATCGGCACCTCCTGCCCGATGAGGCCGGCCGACACGGCCACCGGCGGCGCCATGAAGCCCGCGAACACGAGCAGAGCCACCACGGCGGCCAGGGGCCTCCTGTAGGCGTTGTACCTGGGGTGGTTCGCCCCGAGGGTCTGGAAGACGCTCCACACCCCGTGGTAGATGTGGAGGCACAGAGCCCCCTGGGCCACCAGGTAGGCCAGCAGCACCAGCGGGTGTCGGAAGGCGACCACGAAGTTGTGGTAGACCTCCCCCTGACGGAAGTCGGAGTGGGCCTGCCCCGTCGTGAAGTGCAGGATGTGGTAGACCACGAAGAGGAATACGATGACCCCGCCCCACCGCATGGTCCGGGACGCGTAGCTGAAGGAGAGGCTCTTCTCCTTCCGGTATCCGTGGCGACGCGCCGCGCGACTGGTCAGCCAGGTGGAGAGGGCCGCCCAGATGTGGACGGCGACCGCCCCGAGCAGGACGATCCGGAAGATCCACAGCCCCCACATGGGGGGCACGAGGGGCGAGAGCGGATCGCGCAGCCATTCCGCGTAGTGGTCGAAGGCCTCGGGTCCGTAGAAGACCTTCAGGTTGCCGAACATGTGCGCGACGATGAACCCGACGAGGATCACCCCCGTCAGGGCCATCAGGATCTTCTTCCCTACCGACGAACGGAAGAGGCTGACCACGCGGCGCATGGCGTCTCCGGTGGGAGGAATCTTGGCGAGGCCGGGCCGCTCCTCAGTCGAGCTTGGCGATCGTCCCGCGGACGTGCTCGGCGCTCTGGTCCAGGGCACTCCGCTCGTCGTCCGTGAGCTCCACCTCGATGATCTCCTCGAGACCGTTCTGGCCGAGCTTGCACGGGACGCCCATGTAGAGGTCCTCGAGGCCGTACTCACCCTGGAGCCATGCGGCGCAGGGGAGGATCCGCTTCTTGTCCTTGACGATCGCTTCTGCCATCTGGACGGCCGCGGCCGAGGGGGCGTAGTAGGCGCTCCCCTCCTTCAGGTACCCGACGATCTCGCCACCGCCCTTGCGGGTGCGCTCGATCAGGGCGTCGATGCGCTCCTGGGGCAGGAGCTGGGTGAGGGGGATGCCGCTTACGGTGGTGTAGCTCACGAGGGGGACCATGGTGTCCCCGTGCCCGCCGAGCACCAGCGCCTGGATGTCCTCGACGCTCACGTCCAGCTCCATGGCGATGAAGGAGCGGAAACGGGCGGTGTCGAGCACGCCGGCCATGCCGACGACGCGCTCACGCGGGAAGCCGGTGGTCTTCTTCGCCACGTACGACATCACGTCCAGGGGGTTCGAGACCATGACGATCATGGACTCGGGGGCCACCCGGGCGATCTCCTTCGAGACGGACTCGACGATGGCGGCGTTCTTCTTGAGGAGATCGTCCCGGCTCATGCCCGGCTTGCGGGCGAGGCCGGCGGTGACGATGAACATGTCCGACCCCTCGGCCGCGTCGTAGTCCTGGGCGCCGGTGACCATGGTGTCGAACCCTTCCACCGGTGCGCTCTCCCACTGGTCGAGCCCCTTCCCCTGGGGAATCCCCTCGAGGATGTCGACCATCACGACCTCGCGGCAGAGCTCCTTCTCCGCGAGGCGCTGGGCGCAGGTGGCTCCGACGTGCCCGGCTCCGACGACGGTGATCTTTCTCGCGCTCATGACGGGTCTCGCTTCGACGGCGTCCCGGGAAGCTGCTCGAGCCGAGCCGGCGTGCCCCTCCGGACGCCTTCCACCTTCCGCTGCTCGGGCAGGCCGGGGACCGTCGTTGGGGGTGCAGGTTGAAGTATGCGGAACCTAGGGGTTCCGGTTGCCCCCCTCAACCCCGACCGGAGGGAAAGGTGCCTCCTCTCGTGACGGACGTCACGAAGGGTGCTCCGCGGCGCCGAGCGGGCCGAATCGAGTCCCTCAGCCGCCGGTCTGGGAGAGGGCCACCAGGCCGCCGGAACCGGCGGCGCTTCCCTTCTCCAGGAAGTGGCGCTCGGGCTTGATGCGCAGCGTCTCCTCGACGAGCGGCACGATGTCGTCCCCGTCCCGGAGGGGGTCGCGCAGGTTGGTCTGGATCTCCCCGAAGAGACAGGGCCGCAGGTGCCCGTCGGCCGTCAGCCGCATGCGGTTGCAACGGTCGCAGAAGTTGTGGCTCATGGGGGTGATCACGCCCACCGTGCCGGACGCTCCCGGAAAGCGGAAGTAGGTCGCCGGCCCGTTGCCGGTGGGCCCTTCCACCGGTTCCAGCTCGCCCAGGGCCCGCACCCGCCCGAGCGCCTCCTGGCACGAGAGGTACTGGTCGGTGGCCACGTCGAGGTTGGCCTTCGTGGGCATCAGCTCGATGAAGCGGACGTGCCAGGGCCGCTCCCGGGTCATCTCGGCGAAGGTCGCGATCTCGTCGTCGTTCGTACCCCGGATGAGAACCGTGTTGATCTTGATGGGGTGGAAGCCCGCCTCCTCTGCGGCGCGGAGCCCCTCCATGATGTCCGCGTGGGCGCCCGGACGCCGCGCGACGGCGTCGATGCGGTCCGGTTGGAGCGAGTCGAGCGAGACGTTGACCCGGTCGAGGCCGGCGGCCTTGAGGGCGTCGGCGTGGCGGGCCAGCAGGACGGCGTTGGTCGAGAGGGAGAGGTCCTCGATGGCCGGGATCTCCGAGATCATCGCGGCCAGCTCCGGAAGGTCCTTGCGCACGAGGGGCTCGCCGCCGGTGAGTCGGACGCGGCGGAGGCCCATGCCCGCCATGGTCCGGACGATCCGGGTGATCTCCTCGTACGTGAGGAGCTCGTCCCGCTTCAGCCAGTCCATGCCGTGCAGAGGCATGCAGTAGATGCAGCGGAGGTTGCACTTGTCGGTGACCGAGACCCGCAGGTACTCGATCCGTCGCCCCCACTGATCCGTCATGCCGCGTTCCGTCATCGGACCTCCCCGCCCTCCGCGACGGACGGCGGGGAGGTCCGATGACGGAAC
>JASFUL010000413.1:0-5385 GCA_050050315.1 Gemmatimonadota bacterium | reverse complement strand
TCCGCACGGCTGCGGACGTCGAGCGCTGGCCCGACATCCTGCCCCACTACAGGTGGGTCCGGTTCCGGCGCAAGGACGGCTTCGCCAGGGGCGTGGTGGAGATGGCCGCATGGAGGCACTTCGGCCCGTTCGGCTATCCGACGTGGTGGGTCTCGGAGATGGAGCACGACGCGGCGGCGCGCACGGTGACCTATCGCCACATCGACGGCGTGACCCGGGGGATGGACGTCCTGTGGGAGGTCCGTCCGAGGGAGGACGGGTCCACGCTCCTGCGGATCGTCCACGAGTGGGAAGGCCCGGGGTGGCCCCTGATCGGGCGCTTCGCGGCCGATGCCGTCATCGGGCCACGCTTCGTGAGCCACATCGCGGGCAAGACCCTCGCGGGAGTGGTGCGGGCGGCCGAGGGACGCGGCGGACGGGAGGGTCGGGCATGACGGGCGGAGAGGGGGGAGCCGGCCGTCCGTCGGGCGGGGGCGACGGGACGCGTCGCCGGGTCGTCGTCACGGGCATCGGGCCGATCACGGCGTCCGGCATCGGACGGGACGCGCTCTGGGAAGGCCTCCATCGTGAGCACTCGCCCGTGGGCAGGGTGACCCGCTTCGACGCCTCCCCCTTCCGCACCTGGATCGCCGCCGAGGTGAGGGGCTTCGAGCCCACCGACTACATGGAGCGGCAGCAGGCCCGCCGCATGGACCGCTTCGCCCAGTTCTCCATCGCCGCGACCCGCGTCGCGGTCGAGGACGCCGGTCTCGACACCGCCTCGGTCGACCCGGGCCGCGTCGCCATCCAGATGGGGTCGGCCCTGGGAGGTCTGGCCCACGCCCAGGACGAGCTGATCAACTACCTCGAGCGCGGCGTGCGAGGCGTCGACCCGAGGGTGGCCACGACCGTGTTCTGCGGAGCGGCGAGCTGCCAGATCGCCATCGAGTTCGGCTTCACGGGTCCGAACTCCACCAACGCCATGAGCTGCGCCTCGGGCACCATCGCCGTGGGGGAGGGGTGGAGGCTGATCCGGGACGGGACGGTGGACGTGGCCCTGACCGGGGGCATCGAGGCGCCCCTGGCTCCTCTCTCGTACGGTGCATTCGCCATCATCCGCGCCATGAGCACGCGCAACGACGACCCCGAGCGGGCGTGCCGCCCCTTCGACCGGGGCCGGGACGGCTTCGTCATGGGCGAGGGCGCGTGCGTGCTGGTGCTCGAGGAGCTCGAGCGGGCCGTGGCCCGGAGGGCGCCCATCTACGCCGAGGTCCTCGGGTACGGCTTGACCAACGACGCCCACCACATGACGGCGCCGCGACCGGACGCGGCCCAGGCCTCGACGGCCATGCGGACCGCCCTGCGCACCGCGGGTCTCGAGCCCACGGAGGTGGACCACGTCAACGCCCACGGCTCGTCCACCCCGCTGAACGACTCGACCGAGACGCTCGCGATCAAGACCGTCCTGGGCGAGCACGCCTACGAGATCCCGGTGAGCGGGACCAAACCCTACTACGGCCACGCCCTCGGCGCGTCGGGCGCCATCGAGATCGGGATCGGCTGTCTCACCCTCGCCCGGGGATGGCTGCCACCGACGCTCAACCTCGAGTACCCGGGCGAGGGGTGCGACCTCGACTACGTCCCCAACCACGGTCGGGGCCGTCGGGTCCGGACGCTCCTCTCGAACTCGTTCGGCTTCGGGGGCATCAACGCCTGCGTGGCGCTGCGGGGCTGGAACGGGCGGGACGACGCTTGACCGCCGCGGGGTGGCCCCCCGAGCTGTGGACGCTCCTCCCTCTGGGCCTCGCCGCCGGGCTGGACCTCTACCTCACCCTCTTCCTCCTCGGCGCCGCGCCGTGGCTCGGATTCGACGCGGTCCTCCCCGGGGCCCTCTCGGGCCTGCGGAGCCCCCCGGTGCTGATGCTCGCGGCGGTGTTCTACCTCCTCGAGGGGGCGGCCGAGCGGTGGGCGCCCAGCACGGTGTTCTGGAACGCCGTCCACATCGTGGTGCGTCCCGTGACGGTCGCCCTCCTGGCCCTGCTCCTCCTCCAGGAGGCCCCGACGGCTCTCCGCGTGGGTGGGACCGTCCTCACGGGCATGGTGGCGCTGGGCACCCAGGCCGTGCGGGTCGGGGGGTCGTTCGTGCTGTGGCTGTCCCGGGCTCGCACCGCGACCCGGGTGATCGCGTCGGCCGCGGAGGATGCGACGGTCGTCGCCCTCACGGCGTTCCTCCTGGAGCGTCCCGAGGCCGGTACCGTGGTGGCGGCCGTCCTGATCCTGGCGGCCTTCCCGCAGGCGGGCGCCTACGTGGACGCCTTCGCCTTCACCCTCCGTTCGGCCTGGGGCCGCACATGGGGGGTCCTCCGCCCCCGGCGCTGGCTGGACCGGGAGGCGTTTCCTCCCTGGGTGGACCAGGTCGTCACACGCCGCGCGGAGGAGACCGGCCCCGTCCGCGGCACCCCCGCGGCGGGCTTCCGGCTGCCGGTGGGAGCCATCTTCCGCCGGGGCTGGATCGTCGTCACGGACTCGGGTCCCGCCTTCGTCCACCGCCGCGCGCTCGAGGCCCACGTTCTTCCCCTCCGGGCCCTCCATCCGGTGGCCGTGACGGACCACGGCTTCCACCGCCGGGTGCGCCTCAGCGATGGGGAGGGCGGCGCGGCCGAGCTCCACGTCCCTCCGGACGGGCCCTCGGCCGAGGCGCTGGCGGCCGGCCTGACCGGGTCCCCCGACGGTCCCGCCAGCGGGTCGTCGGCCGGCCGGCCCGGCGGCCCCGGGGCGCACGGACCGCCGGATCGTGCCGTGCGGGGGCGGGACGTCCCCGGCCGGAACCGCCCCCCCGGTGCCGGGTAGCCCGCCCCCCGATCGCCCCCGCGATCGACCCGGACCGGGCGGGCGGCCCCTTGGAGCGCCGGAAACACACTTTTATACTTCACCGTCACCCCTTCGACAGACCCACGACGCGTCCGCCTCACGCCTGCGGATCGCGTCGTTGACGCCTAGAGACGTGATCGGGATCCGCATCATGGTTCCGAACGAGACCCCATCCTGACGGCGCGCTGACCGGATGTTTTCCACCTCCCGTGGCCTTGATTCCTTCGACCAGTATCTGCAGGACGTAGAGAAGTACCCGCTCATCCAGGATCCCGAGGAAGAGCGAGCCCTGGCCCGTCGGGCGAGGACCGGCGACAAGGAAGCCGCGGAGCGCCTGGTCACCGCCAACCTCCGCTTCGTCATCTCCTACGTGAAGAAGTACCAGGGGCGGGGCCTCGGCCTGGCGGAGCTGGTCTGCATCGGAAACGAGGGGCTGCTCAAGGCCGTGAAGAAGTTCGATCCCGACAAGGGAGTGAAGTTCATCTCCTACGCGGTCTGGTGGATCCGCCAGACCGTCCTCCAGGCCCTCGCGGAGCAGACCCGCTCCGTCCGCATCCCCCTCAACCAGAACTCGAACCTGGCCAAGCTCTCCCGGATCAACACGAACCTCACCCAGCAGCTCGGGCGGACTCCGACGGACCAGGAGATCGCCGAAGAGATGGACGAGCCGATCGAGACGATCCGGGCCCTCCGACGCGTCGCGGCCAGCGAGCTCAGCCTGGACGCGCCGATCGATCGGGGCGATCGGGACAGCGCGAGCTTCGGCGAGCGCTTCGCGGGGACCGACGCCGAGGAGATCGAGGAGGACGTGGAAGCGGTGGCCCGCCGGGATTTCCTCGAGCAGATGTTCGAGGCGTATCTAACGGAGCGGGAGCGGAAGATCCTCTACCTCTACTACGGGCTGGACGACGGAGAGGAGCGCACCCTCGAAGAGATCGGGTCACTCCTGGGCGTCACCCGCGAGCGGATCCGGCAGATCCGCAACCGGGCCTTCGAGAAGCTGCGGGAGAGCCCTCACGGCGAGTCGCTCTCGGGCTTCTGGACCGCCAACTGAGCCCGGCCGGCGCGCCCGCTCACCGGCCCGCGCCGCCGGGATCCAGGAGGCTCCCATCTTCCGGCCGACGGCACGCGCGGGACGAGCCTTCCTGACCGTAACGGTCGTGGCGGGATCCCTCCTGACGGGATCTCCCGCGGCTGGACAGGCCCGGGCCGACGGTCCCGGCCCGTGGAACTCGCGCCGGGTCATGGACCTCGTGCAACAGGCCCGCGCCACCCGCCAGCAGACCTTCGTCGACAGCACCTTCCGCTCCTACCGCGCCGACGCGCGGGGGTACGTCTACTTCTTCCTGGACCGGCCCGGGGACGACGAGCGGACGCTGGTCAAGACCGACCAGATCGCCCTCGAGGTCTTCTGGCGCGCACCGGACGAGACCCACCAGCGGATCGTCGGGATGCGCGACGAGAAGGTGCTCCCCACGAACATCCACTATCACCTGGACCACCTGACCGTCGTCCAGGACGAGTTCCCCGACCGGATCCGTCTCGGGGACGGCGACGAGGTCTCCGACGTGGCCCACCCCCTCGCCCCGGGCTCCGGAGAGGTCTACGACTTCCGCCTGGCCGACTCGCTGACCCTGACCCTCGCGGGTGGGGCGGCGCCGGTGCGAGTCTACGAGGTCCAGGTCCGGCCTCGCCGCACGGACCTCCCCGGCTTCGTCGGGAGCGTGTTCGTCGACCGCGCCACCGCGGCCATCGTACGGATGCGCTTCACGTTCACGCCGGCCTCCTACGTCGACCCCTATCTGGACTACATCCGGATCTCTCTCGACAACCTCCTCTGGGAGGACCGGCACTGGCTGCCCTACCGGCAGACGGCCGAGCTCCGCCGCGAGATTCCCCAGATCGACTTCGCCGCCGGAAGCGTCATCCGCGGGCGGTTCGAGATCGGACCGTACGTGTTCAACGAGCCGATCCCGGACCACTACTTCAGAGGGGGTCGGGTGAGCGCCGTGCCACGATCCCAGCGCGAGAGCTTCGAGTTCGAGGACTCGCTCTTCGCCGAGCTGGAGCAGGAAGGTCTGGCCACGCCGATCTCCATCGAGGAGATCCGCCAGAAGGCCCGTGAGATGGCCGAGGAACGGTACCTCAGCGGGCTGCGGCGGCTGCGGCTGTACGTGCCGTCGGCCTCCCGGGTCTACCGGTTCGACCGGGCCGAGGGACACGTGGTGGGGATGGGAGTCCGGTACGGGCTCTCCGAGGACCTGACGCTCTCCCTCCACGGCGGATGGTCGTTCGGCCGCGACAGGGCGACCGGACGGGTGGTCCTGGGGACGCGGCGGCGGCCCTGGCTCGAGCTCTACGCCAACGAGCCGGAGGACGTGGGCCCCTTCCCGGCCGCGTCCACCGCCCTGAACAGTCTGGCCGGGCTGCTGACCGACACGGACTGGACCGATCCGTACTTCGTGACGGGCGCGAGGCTCACGGTCGGGAACGCGTCGGAGAGCTCCCCGGCCCTCCTCGGCCTGCAGGGGCTCG
>JASFUL010000412.1:0-5387 GCA_050050315.1 Gemmatimonadota bacterium | reverse complement strand
CGCTGAAGGCGCTGGCCGAGGCCCGCTTCACGCCGGCGGAGAACGACGGGACGCCGGTCCCCGTCTGGATCCGCGTGCCGGTGCCCTTCAGGCCGTAGCCGCCAGGCCACGTTGGCCTAGCCCGTCCCGTGCCCCTATGGTCGGGGCATGGACATCCGGACCAAGCTGGTCTTCGCGCTGGTGACGGTGGCGCTGGTGAGCATGGCGGCCCTGGGCGTCGTCATGTCCGTCGGGGCCATGAACGCCCTTCGGGAACAGCGATTCCAGCAGCTCGAAGGGCTGGCCGAGGCCAAGATGGAGGCTCTCGAGCACGCGGTCACCGGGTGGAAGGACCGGGTCCGCCTCATCGCCAGCCGGACCCAGCTCCGGCTGAGCCTGAGGGAGCACGTCCGTACGGGTGACGCCGATGCCCTGGTCCGCATGGAGCGGATCCTGACCGATGCCGTCGAGCCCGCCGTCGGCGTCGAGTCCCTGATGGTGCGCGCTCCGGACGGTCGACGGCTGGTGGCCGTCGCGCGGCGTGGGGAGCCGCCTGAGCTCGCCGACTCGGTCCCTCCGCCTCCGGCGGTGCCGGACGACTCGCCCTCTCCCGTCTCATACGACGGCCTCGTCTTCGTCGACGGCCGGGTCCTGGTGGGGTTCCGGGCTCCCCTGGTCCTGGAAGGCGAGTCGCTCGGCACGCTCCACGTCCGGCTCGCACCTAGGGAGCTCCTCGAGCTGGCGGCGATCCGGAGGGGCCTCGGGGAGACCGGCGAGACCGTCATCGTGCTCCCCGGCCCGAACGGGGTCGTCCACACCATCCGTGCCTCCGAGGGTGGGTCGGCCATCCTCTCGGAGGCCGTCGATTCCTCGGAGGCTCCCGATCCCGTGCGCCTGGCCGTCGAGGGTCGCGAGGGGTTGTTGGACGAGGGGCTCATCGACGCCGGAGGGGACGAGGTGTGGGCGGTGGTACGCCACCTGGGAGACGTGGCGTGGAGCCTGGTCGTGAAGCTGGACGTCCGGGAAGGGGAGGAGCCCGTGGTGGCCCTGCGCCAGCAGCTCACCACCCTGTCGCTCTCCCTGGGCGCCTTCGCCATCCTGGCGGGCATCATCCTGGGCTTCCGCATCACGCGCCCGATCCTCGACCTCTCGGCCGTCGCGGACCGCATCCGCCACGGCGAGCTCGACGCCCGCGCCACGATCGCCACCCACGACGAGGTCGGACTCCTCGCGCGGACGTTCAACGAGATGGCCGGGGAGCTCGAGGAGCGGATGACCGAGCTCAGGGAGTACCACGCCTTCTTCGAGCTCTCCCGCGACCTGCTCTGCATCGCCGGCACCGACGGCTACTTCAAGAAGGTGAACCCGGCGTTCGAGCGCACCGTGGGATGGAGCGAGGAGGAGCTGCTCAGCCGTCCGATCACCTCCTTCGTCCACCCCGAGGACGTGGATGTCACGGGACGGGAGATCGAGCAGCTCGCCGAGGGCATCCCCTCCATCTCCTTCGAGAACCGCTGGCGCCACGCCGAGGGCGGGTACCGCCACCTCCGCTGGACCTGTCACCCGGAGCCCGAGACCGGACTCCTCTACGCCGTGGCCCGCGACGTCACGGAGCCGCCGGAGGCGGAAGGCCGCTGATCTGGCTGAGCGTGCTCCAGCTCGTGGGTGGGTTGATCTACCTGCTGATGGGAGCCGACCTCCTCGTTCGCGGGGCCGTGGCGCTGGCCCGGCGCGCGCGCGTCCCGCCCTTCGTCGTCGCCCTGACCGTCGTGGCGCTCGGTACGTCGCTCCCCGAGCTGGTCGTGGCCGTCCAGGCGGCCCTCACGGGCTACCCCGGGATCGTTCTGGGGAACGTCGTGGGCAGCAACGTGGCCAACGTGCTCCTCGTCGCCGGGGCCGCGGCGGCCCTCTATCCGGTCGAGCCGGGAGAGGGGTCCGTGCGCCGGGACGCCGGGGTGATGGTCCTGGCGACCCTGACGTTCATCGGGCTGAGCGTCCGGGGGGGCCTTGGGTGGCTCGAGGGTGTGCTGCTCCTGGTGGGTCTGGCCGCGGCCCTGGGCCTCACCGCCCGGGATGCTCTGGCGGAGCGGAAGATCGTGACCGCCCCCATCGACTGGATCCTGGGCCTGCCCAGCCGAGCCGGTCTCATCGCGGTGTTCCTCGCCGGCGGGCTCGTGGGGCTGCCCGTGGGGGCCCGGCTCGTGGTGGACGGCGCGGTGGAGATCGCCGGCGCTCTCGGGATGTCCGAGACCCTGGTGGGCCTGACGATCATCGCCTTCAGCACCTCGCTCCCGGAGCTGGCCACCACCGTAGTCGCCGCGTGGCGCCGGGAGACGGACATGATCGTGGGGACGGTCATCGGCAGCAACACCCTGAACCTCCTCGGCATCATGGGGATCGCCGCGATCGTGGGGCCGGGGGGGATTCCCGTCTCCCCCGACGTGCTCACGTTCGACCTGCCGGTGATGCTGGCCGCCGCCCTGGTGCTGGTCGCGTTCGTCTGGCGGAAGCGACCGCTGGGACGGGTGACCGGCGTGCTGCTGTCGCTGGGCTACGTCGCCTACGTGGGGGTCCTCTTCGTGCGGGGCTGATCGACCGGGTCCGCCTCCCGCCTCGCATCCCCCGTCGCCTCCTCCGCGGCCAGCCGGTAGGTTCAACGTCGCGAAGGCGGACGGACGTGGTCCAAGGAGGGACGGATGCCCGAGGGCGGTCGCGAGAACGGAGAGATCGTCATCCCCTCCCAGGAATGGGTGGAGTTCAAGGAGAAGGTGAGGGCCGGCTACAACGCCGAGCAGGAGCGACGGTACCGTCTGGCGATCAGCGCCTACGAGATGACACTCGAGGCGAAGAAGGCCGCGGACGGCCCGGGGTGGAAGGAGGCAGGGCGGCGCGTGCTGGACCGTCTCGATCTCGAAGGGCCGGTCCGGCGGGCCGTGCACCGGGCCATGTACCGCAACGGGCCGACGAAGCGGCCGCTCAAGCCCAGGAAGATGGACTTCCCGGAGGCCAACAATCGCACGACCGAGCTGGATCTCGATGGCCAGGCGACGGTCACCTTCGACAACGACACCCGGACCACGACGTGGTCGGCGCCCGCCGAGCGCAGCGACGCGGAAACGGTGCGCCAGGCGCCGGTGGCGAAGGCGTTCTTCGAGGCGCTCGAAGCGATCGGGCGCAGGAACGGGTGGACCGCGCACTCCGGCGGGGAGATCTCCGCGGGCAGGAACGCCGGCGGGCCGCGCGTGCTTGCGGCGTACGGGACCCCGGCCAACCGGGAGAATACCGCCCGCTACCGCGACACGGGGCCTCGGTAGCCCGGGCGGTACCCATCCACGCAACCGTTCGCCCGACTCCCGGACGCTCCCAGACCCTGATCACTTCGGGGCGCATCGCGCTGATCCGGGACCGGAAGCTCACCGAGATGCTGACCACCTTCGTGAACTACGTGGAAGGTGCCGAGGAGGACTCCGACTACGTTCGTTCCGGGTGCGAGTACGTTTGGCGTCCTCCTCCGTGACGGGTCTCGGCTCCGACGGGGCCGACGAGACCAGCGGGCGACCCTCGAGGACATCGGGACCAGGGACAGGATCTCCTTCCGAGCGGAGGGGACCGGGAATCGAAGGTTGCGGGAAAAGCGGCCCCTGACGGTTCACCCGAAACGATGACCGAGGTGTGCATGTTCGCTCGGCTGGAAGACATCAATTCGCGACCCGCGCCCTTCGAGTTCTACACGGCGGAAGCGCTGTGGACCGATGAGCACACGTCGAAGAGGATGCTCGAGTACCACCTGGACGGGTCGGTGGACCTGTCCTCCCGCACCGCGGATTTCATCGACCGTTCGGTGCGGTGGATCCTGTCCAGATTCGCGGTCGACGAGACGTCGAGCGTGGCGGACTTCGGGTGCGGTCCGGGACTGTATACGACGCCCCTCGCGGAGGCCGGCGCGCAAGTCACCGGGATCGACATCTCGGAACGGTCCATCCGGCATGCGACGCTCCTCGCCGACCAGCGCGGCCTCGACATCACGTACCACTGCCAGGACTATTCGAAGTTCGAAACCGAGCGCCGGTTCGATCTCATCACGATGATCTTCTGTGACTACTGCGCTTTGGGCGCCGCGCAGAGGCGGACCCTGTTGGACAAGTTCCACGCGTTCACGAAGCCCGGCGGAGCGGTGCTGCTCGACGTCCATTCGTTGAACACGTTCGACGCCCGGGAGGAGGTCGCGACCTACGAGCGCAACCAGCTCGACGGGTTCTGGTCCCCCGACGACTATTACGGGTTCCTGAACACCTTCAAATACGACGACGAGAAGGTGACGCTGGACAAGTACACCATCGTCGAAGAGGCGAGAACGCGCGTGGTGTACAACTGGTTGCAGTACTTCACCCGGGACTCGCTGGGGGAGGAGTTCGAGCGAAGCGGCTTCGAGGCGGAGTCGTTCCATGCCGATGTCGCCGGTTCGGCCTTCTCCCCGGATTCGCCCGACCTCGCCATCGTAGCGCGCCGTCGCGGGGCGGGGTGAGCGACGTTCTCACCCAGGCAGAGGGGGAGGCTGCTCCCCGAGGTTGGATGCGTCCGTCGACGAGGATCACCGGTGACCTTCCCATCCGGATCCAGCGTCAGCGTGGTTCTCATGCATCACAACCGCGAGCACGTGATGTCATGATGTCCATCGCGGAGGATCCGGAAGCCGCCCGGCCCGAATCGCTCAATTCCCGCCGGCCTCCGCCATCTCGGCCCAGTTGAAGAAGACCAACAGCTCCGGGCGGGAACGGAGGACGAAGAAGCGGCCCTGGGGCGATAGCAGGGTATTCAGGGCCAGGTCCTGGGGAACGGTGAAGAGGGGGGTCCGGACGACCCCTCCCTCGCCGGTCCCGATGCGGGCCCGGATCAAGCGCCGGTTTCCGTTGACGTAGAAGAGGGTCGAGCCGTCGGGGCCCCAGGTGGGGTCCGAGCCCCCCACCACGGAGACCTGCATGCGTCGTTCGGAGAGGTCCGGGAACGATCGGACCACCACCTCGTCCCGATCCGTTTCGGTGCTGACGTACGCCAGCCACGCCCCGTCGGGTGACACCGTGGGCGCGCCCACGGCGTACCCCTCGGTCTCCAGCACCCGCTCGGTGGAGTCGGGCTCACCGAGCTGGAACAGGTGGACGTCTCGTCCTCGATAGCCGTCGCCGGTCCAGCGATCGGGTGTCAGCAGGACGCCCCGGCGACCCGATGGGTCGAGGGCGACCTGGGCCATGTCCAGCGAATCGTCGTGGAGGAGCGAGGGCGGGGCGCTGCCATCGGCCGGTACGGTCCACAGGTCGCGTCCGGTCTCGCCCCCGGTCTGGTAGACGATCGTGTCCCGTCCCCGCCACGCCACGGGCACCTCGGTCCCCGGCCGGGACGTGACGCGGGTG
>JASFUL010000411.1:0-5404 GCA_050050315.1 Gemmatimonadota bacterium | reverse complement strand
ATGGCGAAAATGTCCCACGTCCGGCGGGGTGGTGACGAGCCTCAGGACGTCGTCGCCTCCCGGCGCGGCCTGCGGCGCCTGGTGGGAGGAGGCCGCGGCGCCCAGGAACCAATCCAGCGCCTGCTCGGAGATGGCGGCCGGCACCTGATGATCTCCCTCGAACGACACGAAGTCCACGTCGTACCCGCGGTCGCGGAGCGCCGGGACGATGACGTCCCGGGCGTTGGCGTAGGGGAGGATCCGATCCCGAGTCCCGTGGGAGAGGAAGATCGGCGGTCTGCCCACCGGCTCCGCGTGGGGGACGAAGTAGCCCGGGGAGTACGCCACCACGTGGGAGAACAGGTCGCCGTTCACCAGGCCCAGCGAGAGGGCATAGGACGCCCCGTCCGAGAAGCCCCCCAGGGCGATCCGCGACGGGTCGACGCGGCAGCGCGCGAAGGCGTGGGCCAGGGCCCGGTCGAGGAAGGCCACGTCCCCACCTGCCCCGTCGTACGAGAAGCGCCAGGTCGAACCTCGGGAGTCCGGCGCCAGCACCACCATGCCTCGTTCCTCGGCGCGGGCCCAGTAGCTCTGCCAGGCCCGGCCCCGGCCGCCGGCCCCGTGGAGCGCCACGAAGAGGGCCACGGCCCGGTCACCGGAGTAGCTCTCGGGAACGTAGAGGACTCCGTCCCGGGAACCGCCGAGGTCGAGGTCCGAGAGACCGGCGTCCGGCGTGAGCGTAGGGGTGGCTGGACGGCTGGTCAGCCGCAGGTCGCCGCTCTCTCCCTCCGGTCCCGACGACGAAGAGCAGCCGACCGCGGACGCTGCGAGCAGCGCCGCGGCTCCGCTCCCGAGGAAGGTGCGGCGCGAGATCGGGCGGGTCTGCGATAGCGGATTCATGCCCTCTCGTACGTTCCGGGGCCGCGCGAATGACCGCCCGGAGGCGGTGGCGCTCGTGACCCTCCCGGGCCGTTCCAGGGAAGGAGCGATCTGGATGAGCCGGCTTTTCGGGGTTTCCAGGGGGTCGATGTCCCGGGTCCCTGCGCGTCAAAGAGCTCTCGAAGGCAGATCGTCCATTGGCGGCTGTGGCACACCATCCGCTTCGGGCCGTGAAGCGGCCGGCCGACGATCGTTCCGCTGATTCCCGTCCCGAGGGGGTCCGACCCGTGGAGACGGCCTGGGTCCTCGAGCGAGGCGGCGGGCCTTCGAGCCATCCACTGCCCCTTTGGCACAGTCTCCGGCACAGTTACGCCGTTGACCGGGGGAAGGAACCGCCTAGCTTTGACTCCTACCGGCTCGGTGCGCGGTGTTCAGGCCGGTTCTCTTCGGGTTTCGCGGTCACGGCAGGACCCGGTAGACGGCTCAAGATCGGGCACGATTCGTCGGGTCCGCGGCAGCTTTTTGGGGACGGTTTGGCATTTGGAGGTCAGACCCCGACACCTGAGAGCTTCAGTCTACAACACCTTAGGGGCCATAGCTCAGTTGGGAGAGCACCTGCTTTGCAAGCAGGAGGTCGCCGGTTCGAGCCCGGCTGGCTCCACTTCCGGAAGTGATGGCCCCGCTTGAGGTTACAGCCTTGGGCGGGGCATTTCCTTGCGTCGGCGGCGAGCGTTCCCGCCATGATTCCCGCCATTCAGGCCCTTCTTCGATCCTCCAGGGCCTCCCGCAGCTGCTCCTCGTCGGCGTGCTGGTAGCACTCGAAGACGGTGCGTTCGGTCTTCCAGCCGCCCAGCTCGCATGGGACCTTCAAGGGCTTGTGCATCAGGTCCGAGGCGAACCTTCGCCTCAGCGAGTGCCAGCCGCGGCCCTTCCTGGGCTCCAGCTTGGCGCCTTCTCCACCCGCTTCCAGTAGGCGCACATCAGGTACCGACCGACGCTCTTGCTGGCGTTCTGCGGGGCAGGGAGGACGGGGCATCCCGATGCCAGGGTTGTACTTCCTCGCCTCCTGTAGGGCCTCCTGAGCCTGCTGTGTGATCGGAGTGACGTGCTCATAGCCCGTCTTCTCCGTGTGTGCTGGCCAGTCGATGGCGGCCCCCAACAGTGTGGATCAGCTCCGCACCCCGGTGAGGATGAGTCCAGCACTCGGCAAGAGAGTCGCTCACGAAGCCGAAGTGCGGGGCGAAAAAACTCCCCGGACTCCATGTAGCCCTCGAGGATGTTCACCCCGTCCTTCTGGTCGAAGGAGACGCCGGATACCTCGTCGAAGCAGACCACGTCGTATTGCGCCACGAGACCGCGCCGGCCCGTATTGTTGTTCACGAACATGGTCGCGACGGTCGCTTTGCCGCCCGACACGAGGTGAGCGTAGGGCGAGATCTGCTGGAACAGGTGGGACTGTCCGGTTCCCCGGGGTCCGAGCTCCACCGCGTTGAAGTTGCTGACGACGAACGGAATCATGCGGGCGAGCAGGTGATGACATGGAGCTGGACGTCTGAGCCGACATCGCGGGCTGGGGGGGCGGCGTCTGCCTCCACCCTGGGGTGGGGCCCCAAACGCCGGGGGTCTCACTCTCCGGTCACGCGTGCCATCCGATGTCAGGCGCAACCCTCACTGTATCGGCCGAGGCTCGATGCGGGTAGCTTAGGTGAACTGGCGAGGAGCGCAGACCCCTTCTAGATCCCCGTCCCCCCGCAGGTGGCGTGACCGCCGACCGTCGCGCGCCCCCCAAACGAGGTCCGACCCGGATCATGCTGTCGTCCCGCTGGCACACGGTTCAGGATGCGCTCTGGAAGGCGATGGATCTCGTGACGGCTGCGCGGGAGGCGTTTCTCGCGGAGTATTGCGAGGGCGATCCCGAGCTCCTGGCCGAGGTGTGCACCCTGCTCGACGCCCACGAGGAGGCCGGCGACTTCCTCGGCGGCACGCAGCCGTCGGCTGCGGGATCCTCCACAACCGAAGGTGGGAGCAGGATCCGACGGCTGTTCCAGGAAGTCGCCGATCTCACCCCGGAAGAACGCGCGGCCTGGGTCGAAGCGGCCCTCCCCCACGAGGCCTCGCTCCGACGTGAGGTGAATGCCCTGCTTCACGTGTATGAACGCGGGTTCGGAGCACCCAGGGGAGAGGACGCCGCGCCTGCGTCGGATTCGCTCCCGCATCACACCATCTCCCACTACCGGATCCTGGAGAAGCTCGGCGCAGGCGGCATGGGCGTCGTCTACAAGGCCAGGGACACCCGTCTCGACCGTGTCGTGGCTCTCAAGTTCCCCCGCGGAGGGGACGGAGACGGAAAGGCGCGCCTGATCCGTGAGGCGAGGGCTGCCTCCGCGCTGGACCACGCGAACATCTGCACCATCCACGAGATTGGCGAGACCGAGACCGGCCAGGTCTTCATCGCCATGGCGTACTACGCGGGCGAGACACTCGAGAGAATGCTGGGGAGGGCCCGGCTTTCCATCGGCGACGCCCTGGTCTATGCAGTGGCGCTGGCACAGGGCCTGGCGAAGGCGCACGAGCAGGGCATCGTGCATCGGGATCTCAAGCCGGCCAACGTGATGGTGACGGCAGATGGGACGGTGAAGCTGCTCGATTTCGGACTGGCCGGTGTCGCGGATGGGCACGTCCTTCCGGCCGGTGCCGTCCGGGCCACTCCGGCGTACATGAGTCCGGAGCAGGCGCGCGGCGAGCCCGTCGATCATCGCACGGACATCTGGTCGCTGGGCGTAACGATCTACGAGATGGTCACCGGGAGTCGGCCCTTCCGCGGAATCGACGCCCAGGCGGTCGTCGACGGGATTCTCAACCATGCGCCGAGCCCCCTCACAGTCGCGCGTCCGGAGGTGCCGGGCCCGCTGGAGCGCACCGTCTCGAGGGCGTTGGCCAAGCGGCCGCACGAGCGATACGCCACCGTCCTGGAGATGCTGGAGGATCTGCGCGAGGCGCGCCGGCTCTCCGTTCCGGACGGCGTCTCCGGCCAGGCGACGCATACCGAACCAGCCACGAGCAGGTTGCGGCCGGGTGGCGAACGGGTGCATGCCACGGCGGTGGTCTGGGCGCTTGGAGGCGGCGCAGAAGGGTCGCCTTCAGGGGAGGACGGACCGACCGCCGCTCCCTGGGCCGTGGCCTGCCTCACCGAAGTCGTCCGGCGGCACGGGGGGATCGTCCGACAGGGGCGCGGCAAGGACATCATCGCCCTGTTCGGCGTCCCCACCCCCCGGGAGGATGATTGCATCCGGGCGGCCCGTGCGGCTCTCGAGGTCGGTGGCCTGCTCAGGGAGCGGACTGCTGCCGCCGTTCCCACACTCCGGGTGGGGGTGGGCATCGACACGGGCTCCGTCCTCGCCCGGGAGCCGCAGCGGGCTGGACAGCCCCATCGGGCCGCGGGAAGACCCCTTCGACTCGCAGCCCGCCTCGCGCGTCATGCCGGCGCGGACCAGGTCCTCGCCAGCCCGGGGAGCGCTCGTCTGCTCGAGCGGTTGTTCGAGACGGAGGACGGGCCACCTCTCCGCCGGGTGGGGCGGGAGGATTCCATTACCCCCGTGCGCGTCGTCGAGGAGATCCCCTCCCGGGGCGCGGTCGACTTCGCCCACTCCCCAGGATTGTCCGCGTTCGTCGGCCGGAACGCTGAGATGGCCACGCTGCTCCGCTCCCTGCGCAAGGCCGAGGCCGGGGAGGGCCAGTTGGTGATCGTCTCGGGAGAGGCGGGCCTGGGCAAGAGCCGACTGCTCCACGAGTTCCGCAACAGGCTCGGGGCGAAGGGGGTGCAGGCGGTCCAGGGCCGCTGCTCCGCACGCAGCGCGTATCGGCCTTTCCAGCCCTTCGTGGGCGCGCTGCAGGACTGGCTGGACTTCCCGCCGGATGGGAGGGGTCGATCCCCGCCGGGCCCGGTCGTGGACCGGATTCGGAGGCTCGCTCCCGAGTTGGTGACGTACGCTCCCCTATATCTCCACCTGCTCTCCGTGCCGAGTGGGGACCATCCCCTGCCGAAGCATGTGGCGGGCGAGTCGCTCCACCGGATCCTGGTGAAGGCCTTGGCGGCGATCTTCACGCTGAGTGCCCGGCACAGGCCGCTGGTTCTGCTCCTCGATGACTGGCAGTGGTCCGACCCGGCGTCGCGGGATGTCCTCGAGCAGATGATCGAGCTGAGTCCGGGGTATCCGCTCCTCCTCGTGGTCACGTTCCGTCCGGAGTACCAGCCGGCCTGGCCCCAGCCGGCGCACCAGGCGACAGTCCGCCTCCAGGCACTGGACGAGAAGGCGTCGATCCGCCTCATGCACTCCGCACTTCAGGCGGAGCACCTTCCGCAGGACGCGGCCTCCTCCTTCCACGACCGTTCGGGCGGAAATCCCTTCTTCCTCGAAGAGATCTGCCGGTCTCTCCTGGACGAGGGCACGCTGCGGATCGAAGGCGGCCGCGCGATCGCAGCTCGCTCCCTCGAGAACCTGATCCTGCCGAACACCGTCCAGGCCGTCATCCGCACCCGACTGCA
>JASFUL010000410.1:0-5419 GCA_050050315.1 Gemmatimonadota bacterium | reverse complement strand
CCCGTCGTCACCGAGGTGATGGACACCCGCCAGGTCGAGCTGGTGGCGGGCTACGCCGACGTCCTCCAGATCGGGGCCCGCAACATGCAGAACTTCGCCCTCCTCTCGGAGGTGGGACGGCTGCACCGGCCGGTGCTGCTCAAACGGGGCATGAGCTCGACGGTTCGCGACCTCCTCCTGGCCGCCGAGTACGTGATGAGCCAGGGGAACATGGGCGTCATGCTCTGCGAGCGGGGCATCCGCACGTTCGAGACCGCCACGCGCAACACCTTCGACCTCGCCTCGATCCCCGTCCTCAAGACCGAGACGCACCTTCCCGTGGTGGCCGACCCGAGCCACGCGGGAGGGCGGCGGGACCTCGTGGAGCCGCTCTCCCGGGCGGCCGTCGCGGCCGGCGCCGACGGGCTGCTCGTGGAGGTCCACCCACAGCCGGAGATGGCCGTCTCGGACGGAGAGCAGTCCCTGGACTTCAACGAGTTCGGTGCGCTGATGCGGGGGCTCCGGCCCTTCGTCGAGGCGGCCGGCAGGACGCTGTCGGAGAGCGCCCCGTCCCCCTGATGCCGACGGGTCGACCCGGAACGCGCTACCCCGCCCGGAGCGCCTCCGTCGGATCGAGCCGGGCGGCCCGCCGGGCGGGAAGCCACGTCGCCGCCAGCGCGGTGGCGACCACGAGCCCGAGCGCGGCCAACCACGTCCAGGGGTCACCGACGCCGACCCCGAACACCAGAACACGCAGCGCCCGCACCGCCGCCGCGGCCAGCATCGCCCCCACCATCAGCCCCGGCGCCACCAGCCGCATCCCCCACCCCAGGACACCCAGCACCGTCCGGCCGGGATCCGCCCCCACGGCCATCCGGATGCCGATGTCCCGGGTCCGCCGGCTCACCTCGAACGCGATCAGGCCGTAGAGGCCGACGGCGGTGGAGGCGAGCCCGAGCCCCGCGAAGATCGCGAGCAGGTGGAGCGCGAAGCGGCGCGGGGCGATGGCCCCGGCCACGTACGCCTCCAGCGTCGAGAGGTGGTACACGGGAATGGCCGGGTCGACCTCGCGCACCGCCGCCCGGACGCCCGGGCCGAGTCCCTCGGGGTCGCCCGCGGTCCGGACGACGAACGAGACGTCGCGGGACGCTTCCTGCCTGTACGGCACGTAGATCGCCCCCCGGCCCTCGCGTTCGAGGCTCTCGTAGCGGATCGCCTCGACGACCCCCACCACGCGCGCCTCGACGGGGGCCCCGTCCACCGGAAGCGCGATGACCGAGCCGACGGCCGAGCCCCCCCCCGGGGCGATCGCCCGTCCCACCACCTCGTCCACCACCACCACCCGCTCGTCCTCGGTCAGGTCCTCCTCCGCCGTGAAGCTCCGCCCCTCCAGGAGGCGGGCCCCGGCCGCCTCGAACCACCCCGAGCTCGCCACGCGGAAGTCGGCCCGATTCGACCGCCACGCCTCGGGCGGCTGCCCTGGGAGTCCCCACGGCTGGGTCCAGCGACGCCCCGAAAGGGGCAGCGCGCCCACCCAGCCCACCGCCCGCACCCGGGGCAGGTCCTCCAGGCGCGTCTCCAGGTCCTTCATCAGCTCCGCGCGCCCGCCGGGGCTCCGGTAGCGATCCGGGAGGCGCAGGGACACGTCGAAGGTCAGGGCGCTCCGGGGCTCGAACCCCGGGTGCACGTGTCCGAGCGCCGACACCGTGCGCAGGAGGAGTCCCGCGGCCAGGAGGAGCACGACGGAGAGCGCGACCTCGCCGATCACCAGGACCCGCCGCGAGCGGCCGCCGCCGCGGCCGGGCCGCCCGGCTCCCGACCGCGCGATCCCCCGGGCGCCCCGGGACGCGATCCTCCTGGCGGGGAGCATGCCGACGAGGATCACCGCCGCCCCGGACGCCGCCACGGCGGACGCGAGCGTGGCGACGTCCAGGGACGTGCCGCCGGGCGGTGCCAGCGGGGCGGGAACCACCCGGGTGAGGACGTTCGAGGCCGCACCGGCCAGGGCCACCGCCGCCACGAAGCCGAGGGCCACCAGGACCAGGCTCTCGACCACGAGCTGGCGCAGGATACGGCCCCGTCCCGCTCCCAGGGCCATCCGGACGGCCAGCTCGTCCGAGCGCCCCATCCCCCGGGCGATCATCAGACCGGCCACGTTCAGGCACGCCACCAGGAAGACCGCGCACGCCGCGGCCACGAGGGCCCCGAGCACGCCCCTGGCGTGGGCCGTCACATCGGCCTCGAGGGGGCGGGCCTCCAGCCCCCGACGCTCGACGGCGTACGCCGGGACCTCCTGGCGGAGCCGCTCGCCGATCCGGCGCACGTCGGCCCGTCCCTGCTCCAGCGTGGCCCCGTCGGCCAGGCGAGCGACGACGGCCCCCGAGTTGTCCGAGTCCTGGTCCTGGAGCCGCTCCTCCCTGCGGAACGACCGCAGCGGGACCGGGAGCGGGGTCCACAGGTCCACGTCCGGGTCCACGCTCGCCCCGGGCGGCAGGAGCAGGCGGAAGTCGGGCGGCATCACCCCGATCACCTGCACGGCCCTGCCGTTCAGGCGGATCGTCTTCCCGACCGCGGAGGAATCCGCGGCCAGCAGCCTGCGCCAGGCGTGGTGGGTCAGCACGGCGACGTCCGCGTCACCCGGGCCACCGGCGGCCCCCGCCGGCAGGGCGGCGGCCTGGAAGACGCGTCCCAGTGCGGCGTCCGCGCCGAGGACCTGGAAGAAGTCGGGCGTGACGGTGCCGACGCGCACGTGCTCCGCCGCGTCCCCCTCGACGGACTCCACGGCGCCGTCCGCCGTTCCGGCCACGAACGCGATCCCCTCCAGGCGCTCGGCCCGTTCGCGCAGCACCGCCACGTCCGGACCCGCCACCGGGATCCGTTCCGGCGAGTCGGGCAGCGTATTCCAGATCAGCATCAGCTCCCGGGGCTCGTCGTACGGGGGCTTCACACGCAGGACGTCCGAGACCAGCCCGAACACCGCCGCGTTGGCGCCGATCCCCACGGCCAGGCTGGCCACCACCACCATTGTGAAGCCAGGAGAGCGGACCAGCGTCCGCACGGCGAGCCGGACCTCGCCGGACCACCCCTCGAGGGCGGCCGCGGCGGCCGCGCGGCTCGCGGCCCCCCGCATGGAGAGGCCCGATGCGACGAGGGCGAGCGCCTCGCCTCCCACGTCCCGGAGGAAGCGAAGGCGGCCCCGGGACCGGGACTCTCCGAGGAGGGCCTCCGCGGTGTCGAGGAGGGGCACCCCGTGGGAGCGCCTGCGCCGGGCGGGCCACGTCAGCAGACACACCGCCAGCAGGCGCCGGACCCAGCCGGGGCCCGCGGGTCCCTCAGGCACCGGACCCGTCGGGCAGGAGCCCCCGGTCCCCGGCCCGGTCCAGGATCGCCGCCAACCGGACCGCTTCGCCGCGCGCGGCCTGGAGCCCGTCCGCCGTGACGCGGTAGTAGCGTCGGCGATCATCCACGTCCTCGCCCGGGTGGCCCGCGACGGTGGAGATCCACCCCGCGTCCTCGAGTCGGGCGAGGGCCGCGTACACGGTGCCCGTCCGCAGCGAAGCGCGGCCGTCCATCTCGCGAAGCTGCTTCACCAGCGCGTAGCCGTGCAGGTCGCGCTCCGCGAGAGCGACGAGAATGTTGAACGCCAGGTCCGTCAGGATCTCCGTCATTGGCATCCCCGGGCGACTGTACGTGTGAAAGGTATACCTTTTACGAGTACAGTGAGGGCCTCGTCCGCGCAAGCCCGCCCCGGAGCCGGGGATTCGACGCTTCGCCCCGGGTCCGGGACCGTCTGGCTACCCGGGGCCACCTCCGGCGTCGGAGCCACCACCCCCGCCGCCGCCACCTCGGCGGATCGGACCGGCGGGGCGATCGGGCCGCTCGTACTGATCCTCCTCGAGGGTACGGAGCAGGTACTGGACGGCCCGCTCGACGATCGGCTCGCGCCCCGCGGCGATCTGCTCCGGGCGGTCGAGGACCTCGATGTCCGGGGACACGCCCTCGCCCTCCACGGCCCACTCACCCTCGGTGTCGACGAACGCGAAACGCGGAACCGAGATGCTCCCGCCGTCGACGAAGCCCGGGTTGCCGCTGATCCCGACCAGGCCGCCCCAGGTGCGCTCACCGATCAGGGGGCCGAGTCCGAGCTCACGGAAGTAGTAGGGGAAGGCGTCCCCGCCCGACGAGGACTGGCCGTTGATCAGGACCGCCTTGGGTCCCGTGTGGACGAACGCCGGTTGCGCGTTCAGCACCAGGTTGCGGCGCGCCCAGAAGTTGAGCAGGGGTCGGCCCACCAGCAACGCCATCTCCTCCGGGATGAAGCCGCCGCCGTTGTAGCGGTCGTCGAGGATCATGGCCTCCTTCAGATGCTGCGGCGGAAAGTGCTCGTACAGCTCGCGGTGGCCGGGCACGGCCGTGTTCGGCAGGTGCACGTAGCCGATCCGCCCGTTGGAGAGCGAGTCGACCAGCCGGGCGTTCTCGTGGACCCATTCCTGGTAGCGGAGCCCCTGCTCGCTCGTCACGGGGCGGACGTCGTAGGTCCGGGGATTGCGCCCGGACGGGTCGTCGCTGACGGTCACGGCCACCGTGCGCTCCGACTTCCCCACCAAGTAGGCGTAGGGGTTGTCGTCCGTCGTCACCTGCTCGCCGTCGATGGAGACGAGCCAGTCGCCCTCGGCCACCTCGATTCCGGGCTCGGTGAGCGGCGAGCGGAAGTCCTCGTGCCAGTTCTCGCCCGGGAAGATGTTCGCGACCCTGTAGCGTTCGCCGTCCGCCTCGAACTCGGCCCCGAGCAGTGCGACCTCCACCCGGTCCACCGACGGCGCCTCGGGCGACGAGCTGACGTAGGCGTGGCCCACGTTCATCTCGGCCACGAGCTCCGCCAGCACGTAGTCGAGGTCGGCGCGATGGGCCACGTGGTCCACGAGGGGTCGGTACCTGTCGTACATCGCGTCCCAGTCGACGCCGTGGAGGTTCGGGTCGTAGAAGAAGTCGCGCATGATGACCCAGGCGTCGTGGTAGATCTGGGCCCATTCGACCTCCGGGTCCACCCGGACGCGCATCCCCTCCAGGTCCAGCCGGCCGGTCTCCCCCGACTGCCCCGGCCGCACGGGAGCGATCCCGTAGTCGTTTCCGGACCGATACAGGACCTGGCTCCGATCCGGAGTGAACGCGTAGCCCCGCACGCGCTCCAGGATCGTTTCTTCCTCACGCTCCTCCAGCGAGTAGCGCTTCAGGTCGCCTCCGCTGAAGTAGAGCACGCCGTCGGGAGTCGGGACGAGACCGCCGTACGAACCGGGCGAGAGACCCGGCAAGGCCATGACGCGCCCCCCCATCCCCTCCACCTCGATGACGAGGGGGCCCTCGGCCTGCTCCTGCTCGCCCTCCGCGCCCTCGGCCTCCTCCGCGGCGTCGCCGCTCACTGCGGGCTCCTCGTCGCTCC
>JASFUL010000409.1:0-5441 GCA_050050315.1 Gemmatimonadota bacterium | reverse complement strand
CGAGGTGGTCATGCGCTACGACGCGTCGGTCTACCAGTACGTCGGGGACGAGGTGGTGCTCACCTGGCCCTGGGGTGGCGCCGGGCGGAGGGAGCGGGAGAGCGTGCACGCATTCTTCGCCTTCCGGAGCCTGCTCGACGCGAACCGGTCGGCCTACGAGTCACGCTTCGGCGCCATGCCCGAGTTCCGAGGCGGGATCGACCTGGGACCCGTGACGGTCATCGAGGTCGGCGACGTGAAACGCGAGATCGTGTACCACGGGGACGTCCTGAACACCGCGGCCCGACTCCTCGAGCTCTGCAAACGCCGGGGGGACGGACTCGTGGTGTCCAGGACGGTGGGGGAGGCGGTCGAGGACGACCGAGCGCTGCAGGCCACCTGGCGCGAGCCGGTGTCCCTGCGGGGCAAGCGCGAACCGGTGGACGCGTGCGGGCTCCAGGCGGTGGGCCCGGTCCACTAGCGGGTCGCCGAAGGACGGGGGCCGGCCGGGTTCCCCCCTACGGCATCATCTCCGTCAGGCGGCGGAAGCCGTCGGCGTCCCACGCGCGCATCGTCGTGCTCGTGACGTTGCCCTGGGAGGCCGTGGCCAGCGCGAAGGCGGCCGCCGTCTCCTCGTCGTCGGCCTCGGTGACGACGACCAGGTCGTAGGGTCCCTGGGTGTAGTAGGCGCTCACCACGTTCACCCCCACCTTCGACCCTTCGTCGATGGCGGCGGCCAGACGGTCGGGAGACTTCTTCACGTTACGCATCCCCTGATCGGTGAACCGGTACAGCGTGA
This sequence comes from Gemmatimonadota bacterium, assembly GCA_050050315.1. Taxonomy (GTDB): domain Bacteria; phylum Gemmatimonadota; class Gemmatimonadetes; order Longimicrobiales; family Gaopeijiaceae; genus JASFUL01. Next base: position 4,663 of record JASFUL010000409.1, on the reverse strand, counting down.
CGTACGTGGCCATGGGTCGACTCCTGCGGGGTGGAGGGTGTGACTGCACCTCTCCTCTTACCGCTGGCGCCGCATCCGGTCAAGGAAACTCTTGTTTGGAGGGGGCCCCGACGGGGGGCCCCGACGGCCCCGGGTCCCGTCAGTTCCCGAGTCGTCCGATTCCCGTGTGGAAGCCGATGCTCAGCCGGATGTTGTGGATCATCCCGAAGTCCTCCGCGTCGGTGCCCAGGGGCTCGAGGGGCGACCGGAGCTGGACGGCGTCCCTCGCTTCCAGCCGTACCACCACCGGGTCGGTATCCCAGCGGAGGGGCGTGACGAAGTCGATGCCCGCGCTCCCGACGACCGCCAGCTTGAAGCTCTCCTCTCCGGAGTAGGCCGCGCCGGCGTCCGGGAAGGTCGTGGTGGCTCCGTTGCCGAGGAGCCACCAGACCCCCCCGATCCCGGCGCCGACGTACGGCAGCAACGATCGGCCGGGCGAAGGGGCTCCCAGCCGGAGCAGGAGGCTGAGGTCGGCCGTGTAGACGGCGATGTCCCGGGGCCCCTGCTGCCAATCCATCTCCTGGGTCGCCCCCGAGAACTGGACCCGGGTGCCCACGAGGCCACGGCCCCACCAGCGATCGGCGTACAGGGCGAGGCTCGGGGCGAGTCCGGGCTCGAGCTGCAGCTCGGCCTCCGCGCCGTCGTTCAGCGCGGTGGTCGTCACGGCCCCCACGCTCCACCCCACCGAGCCGGCGTAGCTCTGGGCCTGGGCGGGCGCCCACGTCACGGCGGCGGCCCCGGCCCCCGCGAGCACGGTGATGAGAGCTCGCCGGATCGAGCGGCTCGACGGTCCCCGGCGCGGGGCGACGACGGTCCTGGTCATTGGAGGCCTCCGATGTCCCGGCGGCGGACGTCGATCACCACCACGCCGCCGGCGTCGGTCAGGGCGTAGAGCTTGGCTACGACGCAGTCCTGGCCCGAGCAGTTGGCGCCCGCGCCGTCGTTGTCCGACGGCAGGGGAGGACCCGCGCGGAGGGCGCCGACCACGTTGTCGCGGATCTCGATGACCCCGCGCTCGGTGAAGTGGACGGTGTCGAGGATGCGGATCGTGTGGTCGTCTCCTCCGACGAAGCTCACCGTCCGGGTCGACGACGGAACCGTGCCCAGGAAGCTCGGGTGGTCTGGATGGAGCGCCACACCGGCGCCCTCACCGCCCGAGGCGATGTCTGAGCCGACGGAGCCGAGGAGCCGGAGGTCCGTGTTCCAGTAGTAGGATCCGAGGGTCCCGCGAGCGGCCCCCAGGGAGCCGTCACGATTCAGGTCCAGCCCGGTCACCCGCTCGGAGGCGTTGTTCACGAGATCGGCCACCAGGAGGCGGCTGTGGATCCTCGATGCGGACGCGTCCCACAGGGTGATGGGCCCGACGTTCGCACCGAACGCGACCCATTCCCGATCGCCGGACGCGGCGACGAAGGTCGTGTCCTGCAGGGCCAGTCGCTCCAGGCGCCAGGTGCCGTTGCCCCAGGTGATGTCGGAGTCGGGGTTGTTGACCATCTCGCCGACCGCGGCGTCCAGGGTGGTCACCCCACTCCGGATCACCACGTCCGGGAAGCCCGGCTTGTGGTCGTAGATCTCCACGAGGTCGTCGTTTCCCGACGCGTTGAAGATGGAGATGCTGTCCACGTGGGCGATGGCCACGACGGTCGAGTCGAACTGGATGTCCTCGTTCAGGAGGAGGATCTTGGCCTCGGCCGAGACCCAGCCGGCCTGGCGGGTGACCACCCGCACCGTCCCGGAACCGGCCGCCGCCGTCGGCCGCGTCGAATACAGGAGCCGTCCCTGCGCGTCCTCGGCGATGAACTGCGGTCGGTCGCTGAAGTCGATGAAGACGCCGTCCAGCTTGATGAAGCCGTCGATCCCGTCCCTCTCCTCGGAGATCTCGAACAGGGGGGTGTTGTGCGTCACGAGCCGCCGGCTCAGGTCCTCCCGGGGAGTCCCGGCCAGGGACACGTGGGAGATGCTCGTCCCCCCCGAGTTCGCCACGGCCAGGCTGTCTCCGTCGGCGTTGAGGGTCATGCCCCACGGCTGGGATCCGACGAACGTCTCGGACACCCAGTCGCCGCTGGCCGCGTTCAGCACGTGCACGAGATTCCGCGAGAGGTTCGAGACGTACGCCCGGGAGCGGAGCGAGTCCACGACCAGGTCCGCCCCGATCCCGCCCCCCGGCAGGAGCGAGGTCCGGCCCGACACCACCAGGATCTCCACCGGATCGGTGGGAGCGAGCCCGATCGTGGCGGGGGTACCCGAGATCTCGGTCTCCTCGCAGGCCACGCCGCCGGTGAAGCGGTCGGCCACCGAAGCCCCGCAGTTCCCGTCCTCGTCGAAGGCCAGGCCGAACACCGACAGGTGGAGCGTGTCCGGGACGTCCCGCTCGTCGAGGAAGGAGGTCCCGAAGGTGAAGACGCTGACCACGGTGTCGGCCCGGGCGGAGAAGCTCTCGGAATCGGTCAGGACCAGCGTGTCCGGTCCCGCCGGGCCGCTGACCAGGACCGTCGCGCGGGTCTCGACGATCCCGCTGCCACCCGGGTTGTCCACGGCCGAGACCGTCACCCGGATCTCGTCCGTGAGCTCCATGCGGGGACCGGCCTCCACCTGGAGCCGAACCGAGGGTGCCACGCCGTCCTGGTCGCTCACGGACAGCGTCACGGACGCCTCCGGTCCCTCCTCCCCACCGGTGTCCTCCCCGACCGCGGTCAGCCGGAGCGTGCCGGAGGTCCCCGCCGGCGCCGTGAACGCCGTATCGATCGTCACGTCGGTCCTGGGCGGGGACACGTCGAGGAGCAGGGTCTGGGTCAGCGGTCCGGTGAACCGCAGCGTGATGCTCGAGACGCCGTCCGGGTCGGTCGCCTCGATGCGGACCGGGACGCGCTGGCCACCCACGATCTCGCTGCCGGAGGTAGGAGAGACGATCGCGACGACCGGTCCGTCGCCCTCCGGAGTCGACGGAGCCGGGTCGAAGAGCGTGTCCCCGGCGCAGCCCCCGAGCGCGACCACACCGGCAGCCGCCGAGAGGGCGAGGATACGCCGGAGCCGGCGGGGACGCTCCGGGCGTTCGCGATATCTAGAGGGCACGGGGCCTCCCGGGCATGCGGGGTCGGGTTCGGGACCAGGACACCGGATCGGGACACGTCGGTTCCCGGGATGAAGCACGCAAGATGGTGACCTCTCGGTCGAGCATGGCCCTAAAGCCATGTCTCGCAAAGGGTTGGCACACTTCGTGATGCCGCCGATACCGGGACCCGGTGTAAAGGCCCTTTACAGTCGCCGGGGGGGCCTGTAAAGCGCCTTGCTATCCCCCTCTACTCCATCCCCGCCCTCGCCCGGACCCAGCGGGCGGCCGCCTCGTGGGTTCCGAACCACACGTCGCCCCGGGCGCGAATGTGCTCGATCAGCCCCTCGAGGGCCACGATGCGGGAGCGATGGCCGATCCGGTGGGGGTGCATGGTGAGCAGGAACATCGTGCCCTCCTCCCAGGCGCGGTCGAAGTCGTCGATCCACACCTGCATCACGTCCCTGGGGTTGGCGTACCGGTCGCCGAGCGGGCTCAGGAGGGGCGCGTCGTCCAGCGTCCAGCTGACCGGGAGCTCGACGAGACCCGTGGGCTCGCCGTCGGCCAGGATCTCGTAGGGCCGGTCGTCGGCCATGAGCGAGCTCTCGTACAGGAAGCCCATGTCCCGGACGATGCCCAGCGTGTTCGGGCTCAGGTTCCACGAGGGTGCGCGGTAGCCCATGGGGCGACGGCCCGTGATCTCGGTGAGGGCGGCCACCGCCTCTTCCAGCAGCCGACGCTCGGTGGGCTCGTCCAGCTCCGCGTTCCTCTCGTGGATCCAACCGTGCACCGCGATCTCGTGCTCCTCCTCCGCCGCCTGGATCCACTCCGCCTGCTCCGGCGCGATCTTCAGGCTCCACGCCGGGAAGAAGAAGGAGGCGGGCACGTCCTCGGCATCGAGCAGCTCGAGCACCCGGGGCAGCGCCACTCGCGCGCCGTACTGACCCTCCGAGAGGGGGCCGATCTCGACCTCACCGTCCCGCAGCCCGAAGACGGTCTCGTTGTCCACGTCGAACGACAGCAGCACCGCGACCCGGGCTCCGCCGGGCCATTCCGTCGGGTTGAGGTCGCGGCCGGCACGCACCTGGTTCACGGCCGATAGGACGACCTGGTCGGACCAGTTCCAGGGGGGGATCTCCTGCGCCACCGCCGGACGAGCGGCCAGCAGCAGGGCGAAGGTGGCGGGGCCGCGGAGGCGGCGGGCGAGGCCGGGAAGGTCGATGGGAGAACGTCGCATGGCACACGGGGGTCGGAGGGAGACAGGACGGGGTCACGGTACCGGAGACGCCGGTGGCCAGCCAGGGGGCTCCCGGGAGGATCCCCGGGCGCCCCGGGTGGCCGCCAGCCGGGCGAACAGCGGCTGGAGGGCGACCACGAGCTGATCGACCGCTTCCGCCACCCCCTCGGTCGCCCCCTCGAGCGCGGCGAGCTCGATCCCGCCCGTCCCGAAGTCCGGGCTCTCGGCGGAGTCCTTCGAGACCCCAAGCGAGGCGACCTCCGCCGAGCCCAGGAACACGCGGTGCGTCCACCCTTCCACGTGCGAGTCTCCCCGGGCCCCGGTCAGGTGGTGGTGGA
>JASFUL010000408.1:0-5443 GCA_050050315.1 Gemmatimonadota bacterium | reverse complement strand
TGGCCGCCCTGCTGGCCGCCCGGGGGTACACCGGGCCGGCCCACGTCATGGACGGCAAGGAGGGCCTCACCGAGGTGATGGGCCCGGAGTGGGACCTGGACCTCCTGACCGACGGGCTGGGCGAGTCGTGGCGGATCGAACGGTGCGGGATGAAGGCTTTCCCGACCGAGGCGCTGACCCACGCGCCCATCTCGGCGGTGCTCGACCTCACCCGGGAGCACGGGCTCGACGCCGACGACGTGGAGCGGGTCAGGATCCGGTCCCTCGCGCGGGCGGCCGACATCCTCGCGGACCCCTCCAAGTACGATCCCCGCTCCAAGGAGACCGCCGACCATTCGCTTCCCTACGTGGTCGCGGTGGCGCTGGTCGACGGGCAGGTCACGCCCCGGCAGTTCGAGCCGGACCGGATCGCCGACGAGCGCGTCCGGGCCCAGCTGCGGAAGGTGGAGGTCACCGCCGACCCGGAGATCGAGGCGGTCTTCCCGGAGCTGCAGCGCGTGGTCGTGGCGATCGACACCGCCGACGGCCGGGAGCTCGTGAAGCGGCTGGACTATCCGAAGGGCGACCCCCGCAACCCCCTCACGGACCGGGAGATCGAGGAGAAGTTCCACGCGCTGGCCGGACCCGTGCTCTCGGCCCGACGGCGCGAGGCGCTGGTCGAGACCGTGTGGGGCCTGGAGAACCTGGAGCGGGTCGGCGACCTCATGATGCAGACCGTGTCGGACACCTGAGGCGGTGGTCCGGGCCGGGCGACCCGGCGCCGGACCTCCGCGGGAGGCTCGCATGGGCGAGACCGTGGTTCAGAAGATCGCCCGGGCCCACGCCACCGGTCGGGTCCCGGCGTCCTTGAAGGACGGAGATCTGGTCTTCCTCCGTCCCCGGCACATCCTCACGCACGACAACACCTGGGCGGTGATGGGCAAGTTCCAGCGCCTCGGGGCCGACCGGGTGGCCGACCCGTCCCAGCCGGTCCTGGCCCTGGACCACGACATCCAGAACCGCTCGGAGACCAATGTCGAGAAGTACCGGGCCATCGAGACGTTCGCCCGGGAGCAGGGCCTCGCGTTCCACCCGGCGGGGGAGGGGATCGGCCACCAGCTCATGATCGAGGGCGGCTTCGTGCTGCCGGGGTCGCTGGTCGTGGCCTCCGACTCCCACGCCAACATGTACGGAGCGGTGGGGGCCCTGGGCACCCCGGTCGTCCGGACGGACGCGGCGGCCGTGTGGGCCACGGGTGAGTTCTGGTGGCAGATCCCGCCCACCGTCCAGGTCGTGCTCGAGGGGGAGCTTGCGGACGACGCGAGCGGAAAGGACCTGATCCTGTCCCTCTGTGGCCGCTACGGGCGGGGCGAGGTGCTGAACGCGGCGGTGGAGTTCACCGGACCCGGCGTCGCGTCTCTCGACATGGCGGCGCGCCTCACGGTCGCGAACATGACGACCGAGTGGGGCGCGCTCGTCGGGTGGTTCCCCGTGGACGGCGTCACGCTGCGCTACCTCGCGCTTCGTCAGCGCCGGCTCGGCGGCGACGGGGCCGGGCGGATCACCGACGACATGCTGGAGGCGTGGGCGGCCGACCCGCCGGCTCCGGACCCGGACGCGACCTACGCGGCCCGCATCACGGTGGACCTCTCCCGGGTCCGTCCTTGCTTCGCCGGGCCCGACACGGTGTCGGCGTGCCGGCCGCTGCCGGGCGCGGACGAGGAGCCCATCGCCATCGACCGGGCCTACCTCCTGTCGTGCGTGAACGGCAGGCTGGAGGACCTCGAGTCGGCGGCGGGCGTGCTGCGCGGGCGTCGGGTGGCCCCGGGGGTGCGGCTCTACGTGGCGGCCGCCTCCCGGGAGATCCAGGAGGCGGCGCAGGCGAGCGGTGCCTGGGCGGACCTGCTGGAGGCCGGCGCCACCCCGCTCCCGCCGGGGTGCGGCGCCTGCATCGGCCTCGGCGAGGGGCTCCTCGAGGCGGGCGAGGTGGGGATCAGCGCCACCAACCGGAACTTCCGGGGCCGCATGGGCTCGCGGGACGCACGGGTCTACCTGGCGAGCCCCGCGGTGGTGGCCGCCTCGGCCGCGGCCGGCGTCGTCACCGGGCCCCCGGGGCGCGAGGGAGAGGCGCCGGACGTGGAGGACTACCGCTTCGAGCGCATGACACCCGGGACGAACGGAGTGGGAAGCGGCGAGATCCGGGAGGACTTTCCCCTTCGCGTCCGGGGCAGGCTCGTCTTCCTCCCCCGGGACGACCTGAACACCGACGGCATCTACGGCAAGGACCACACGTACCGCGACCTGTCGCGGGAAGAGATGGCCCGGGTCGTGATGGCCAACTACGACCCGGAGTTCGCGGGCCGCGTGCGCCGGGGCGACGTGCTCGTGGGCGGACGGAACTTCGGCACCGGCTCGTCCCGGGAGCAGGCCGCCACGGCGCTCCAGGCCGCGGGGGTGGCCCTGGTCGTGGCCGCGTCGTTCTCCCGTACCTACCTACGCAACGCGTTCAACAACGGGCTGCTGTGCATCGAGTGTCCGGCGCTCGTGGACCGCCTCGAGAGAACCCTCGCCGAACGGGTCGAGGCGGGCGAGGCCACCGTCATCCCCGGAGACCAGGTGGTGGTGGACTTCCTGGCCAGCACCGTCTCGTGGCGTTGGGGGACCTTCTCGTTCCCGCCCCTCGGCCCGGTGGCGCAGGAGCTGGTGTCCCGGGGAGGGATCGAGAGGCTCGTGCGGGACCGGCTCGCCGGTCCGTGACGTGAGCGGCCCGGGACGGGCCGCCCCGGCCGTCGCCGTGTCGGACGGCCGGCCGGGAATCCTGGGAACGTCCGGGGGAGCGGCTCCGGGGTGGCGCGTCGCCGGGTGGCGCGGTGACCCCGGGCCGGTCGACCGGCTCGCGAGGAGATCGGAGTGATGGCTCGACACACCGTGGTGACCATGCCCGGCGACGGCATCGGCCAGGTGGTGCTGCCCGAAGCCCTGCGCGTCCTCCGGGCCGTGGGGTTCGACGCCGAGTACGTGCACGCCGACATCGGTTGGGAGTTCTGGATCGGGGAGGGCAATCCGCTCCCGGACCGGACGCTCGATCTCCTGGAGCGGCACGGCCTCGGGCTCTTCGGCTCCATCACCAGCAAGCCCAACAGGGAGGCCGCCGAAGAGCTCCGGCCCGAGCTGCGCGGGAAGGGACTCGTCTACTACTCCCCCATCGTGGGCCTCCGCCAGCGCTTCGATCTGGACGTGTGCCTGCGCCCGTGCCGCTCCTTCCCGGGGAACCCGCTGAACTTCGTGCGGCGCACGCGGGAAGGGGGCGTGGAGGAGCCCGTCGTGGACGTCGCGATCCTCCGCCAGAACACCGAGGGCCTCTACGGGGGTGTCGAGTGGACCGACCCACCGGCCGACGTGCGCCGGGCCTTCGAGACGCACCCGAAGTTCGCCCGGTTCGCCGACACGCCGGGACCCGACCTTGCCGTGTCGACGCGCATCTTCACCCGGGCCGCGTGCCGCCGCATCGTGCGGGCCGCCTTCGAATACGCGTCCCGCCACGGGTATCGCTCGGTGACGGTGTGCGAGAAGCCCAACGTGCTCCGTGAGACGTCGGGAATGATGGAAGAGGAGGCGCGGCGCGCCGGGGCCGACTTCCCGGACGTGAAGCTCTGGTCGACCAACATCGACGCCCAGATGATGTGGCTCACCAAGAACCCCGAGGACTACGGGGTGATCCTGGCCGGGAACATGTTCGGCGACATCGTCTCGGACGGGTTCGCGGGGCTGGTGGGAGGGCTGGGCTTCGCCTGCTCGGGCAACATCGGCGAGAAGGTCGCCGTCTTCGAGCCGACCCACGGCTCGGCGCCCAAGTACGCCGAGCTCGATCCGCCCGTCGTGAACCCCATCGCCATGATCCTCAGCGCCGCGATGCTGCTGGACCACGTGGGTGAGACCGAGCGCGCCGAGCGGGTACGCCACGCGGTCGCCCGGGTGGTGGAGGCCGGGGAGGTCCGGACGTACGACATGATGCGGATCCCGGGTGGACCCGACGCGGTGGCCCGGGGCGCGGCCAGCACCACCGAGATGGCCGACGCCGTCCTCGAGGCCCTGGGAGCCGACGGGCGCGAGCCCGCCGGGACCGTGGCGGGGCAGGGCGCGCGGGGGCGGCCGTGACGGTGGCCACGGAGCCCGGTGCCGCCGTCTCGTCTCCCGGCAGGGGCGTGGCCGGGAACGCGGGCGAGGACGTCCGCTCCGACGTGCGCGTGGAGGTCCGCCTCCGGGACGAGGGGGGCATCCGGCTGGAGATCCGGTCGAAGGTCGAGGCTCTCTACGGCGAGGCCCTGCGCCGGGAGGTCCGCTCGACGCTGGAGGGAATGGGGGTCTCCCACGCCGAGGTGTCCGTGGACGACCGGGGCGCGCTTCCCTGGGTCGTGGTGGCCCGCACCGAGACGGCGGCGGCTCGCGCCGGCGTGGAGGTACCGTGCCCCCCGCCGTCCCGCTCCGTCGCCTCCAGGGAGCCCTCGCCCAGGGAGCGCCTCCGGCGGTCCCGCCTCTACCTGCCGGGCAACGAGCCCCGCTTCATGCTGAACGCGGGTCTCCACCACCCGGACGCGGTGATCCTCGACCTCGAGGACTCCGTGCACCCGGAGCGGAAGGACGAGGCCCGACGGCTCGTGTGCCACGCGCTCCGGAACGTCGACTTCCGGGGGTCCGAGCGGATGGTGCGCATCAACCCGCTCCCCCTCGGGCTCGAGGACCTCGAGGCGGTGGTGCCCGAGGGACCCGCCCTGGTGCTGATCCCCAAGGCCGAAGACCCCGAGCAGGTGGAGGAGGTGGGCGAGGTCATCGCGGTGATCCAGGCACGGGAGGCGCGGAAGAGCCCGCCCGAGATCACCGCACCGGTGGCGGCGGGTCCCACGGTCTGGCTCATGCCCATCCTCGAATCGGCCCTGGGCGTCGAGAACGCGTACGCCGTGGCGTGCGCCCACGAGTCGGTCGTCGCCCTGACCATCGGCCTCGAGGACTACACGGCGGACCTCGGCGTCGTGAAGACCTCCACCGGCGAGGAGTCGCGGTGGGCCCGCCAGAGGCTCGTCAACGCGGCCCGGGCGGTCGGGGCGCAGGCCATCGACTCGGTCTTCGGCGACGTGGACGACGAGGACGGCCTCCTGGCGTGGGGGCGCCGGGCGCGGGCCATGGGCTTCGAGGGGATGGGATGCGTCCACCCCCGGCAGATCCGCGTGGTCCACCGGGCGTTCGCCCCCACGGCGGGGGAGCTCGACCGGGCCCACCGGATCGTGCGGGCGTTCCAGGAGGCCGAGGCCCGGGGCTCGGGCGTGGTCAGCCTGGGCAGCAAGATGATCGACGCTCCGGTGGTCGCGCGGGCGAGGAGGCTGGTGGAGCGCGCACGGACCATGGGTCTGACGGCTCCCGGGGCGGGGGAGGGGGGCGCGTGAGCGAGACCCGATCGGGGGAGGCG
>JASFUL010000407.1:0-5464 GCA_050050315.1 Gemmatimonadota bacterium | reverse complement strand
CCGGGCCAGGACGTCTTCGGAGGCCCACTCGTTCACCGCGTCGCCCAGCAGGCTCCGGCCGGCCCGGAAGAACGCCTGGCGGACCCCGGCGCGCTCCCAGGCGAGCCCACGCCGCACGACCGCCTCCACGCGCTCCCCGGGGAGGGCCGCCCCGTGGGCCTCGAGGAGCTCGGCCGCGGCCAGGGCGGGCACGTCGTCGTCGGCGCCCGCGGCCGCGTCGAGCAGCGAGCCGATCCACCGCTGGGGGGCCGCGCCCAGGCCCGCCCGGAGCACCAGCGCCCGGCGCCGCGCGGCCGGCCCCGCCCCCATCCCGGCGGGCGCCGGATCGTCGAGGCCGGAGATCATTCTGAGGGTCTCCACGCGTACGGAATCCGGCACGTCGATCTCGCTCGCGATGATCTCGACGAGGGACGGGCCTGCCCGACCGTCCCGCCCCCACTCGGTAGACTCCACGAGATCCCGCAGCAGGGACGTCTTCTCGGTCGGCTCCAGATCGGCGTCCCGCCCGACCGCCCGGATCAGGGGACGGATCTCGTCGGGATCCACTCCCTCCGCGGGACCCGGCGCCGCTGCCAGAGCCAGGAGCAACGCGCCGGACAACGCCCGCCCGGCCAGGAGCCCTCTGTCCGCCAGCCGGGCGAGGGGCAGGAGCGCGGAGGTCGGGACGTGGAACAGCCCCGGCGGCGTCACGAAGGGTAGTCGCGCCAGGACCCAGCGGGAGACGGCGTCGCGCGCCGCGAGGGGCACCTCCCCGTCCCGGAGCGCGTGCCGGACCGCGGCGCCGAGGGCGGTCTCGTCGGCCAGCCTCTCCTCCAGGGGACGCGGGTCGCGGTCGGTCCGGCCGAGACCTTCGCGCCACAGGTCCAGCCCGCGGGAGAGGGAAGCCTCGAGCGTCCGGACCTCGCGCTCCTCCAGCTCCACGACGAACGCGAGATCCCGCGGCACGAAGGGGCCGAGCGAGGGGACGAAGCCGGCCGCGTCCAGGATGATCCTCGGATCCACCCCGAAGGCGAGGAGCCCCTCGAGCCTACTCCTCATCCGGGACTGGAAGGCGTCGAAGAGTCGGTCGACCGGCCCGGGCCGGGGCACCGTGTTCCGCAGAGCCAGGCTCCGGTTCGAGATCGACGCCGTGGACACGCCGAAGCGCTCGGCGAGCTGTTCCAGGGTCGGGCGGGGGCCGCTCCACGGTGTGTCCAGCAGCATGCCGGCCGCGTGGAGCCCGGCGGCCACCAGGATCTCGTCCTTCCGCCCGGCGAGGAAGCCGTCGGGGTCCAGGCGGGCGTAGCCGTCGAGCAGCTCCGCCGCCTCGTCGAAGAGGTCCTCGGAGAGGTCGCCCTCCAGGGCGGCGTCGTGAAGGAGGCCCATCAGGGTCTCCAGGCGCTCCTCGCAGGCGGCGTCCAGCGGCGGACCGTGCACGAGGACGTCCAGTCGCCGGTTCGCCTCCGCCGGGTCGAAGCGCTCCGGGTCGTAGTCCTCGCCGGCCCACGCGCGCCACGTCTCGGCGTGCTCCGCGTCGGGGTCCCCGAGCGCCTCGAGGAGGTCCTCGTAGCCGCCGGGGCCACCGCAGTCCTCGGGAGGACAGGCGCCCCCGCCCTCCAGGCAGCGGATGAGTGGCCGGTCGGGCCCGGCCGGCTCGATGGCTTCGACCGTGAGCTCGTGACGCCACTCGTCGCCGAAGTCGTACGTGTAGCGGAGGGTCGCCCCGGGCCGGGCCGCCACCTCCTCGAGCGGGATCTCCGGATCCTCGAAGTCGAGCCAGCCGTCCTCGTCGGGCTCGCCGTACGCGATGCCGTCGGCCTCGAAGTTGTACAGGTGGTAGTCCTCCCACCCCATGACCGCCTGCACCACCGCGTGGAGCTCGTCGAGGCAGAGGTCGCTCGGGACCTCGAAGCGGCGCCAGACCGGGGGGTCGACGTCCTCCAGCGTGAGGTGGATGCGGTGCACCGTCCGGGCGGGCACGTCCCACCCGGGCCCGACCGGGGGACCGGGGGCCGCCCTTTCCGTCCGACCCGCTCCCCGGAGTCGGAGGACGGCCCCGGTCCGGGGGTCGGACCACTCCGCATCTCCCTGCACCCCGGCCTCACCGAGCGTCCCGGCGCCGGACGCCAGCGAGCGGAGAGCCTCGACCAGGTCGCCCAGGTCGGCCGTCGACACGCCGCCGCCCGGGGTGTTGATGGTCGTCAGGTGGGGATAGGCGTCGGGAGCGGCGACCGGCCAGCCGTGGCGCATGACCTCCCTGCGCATGGCGGACGGCAGCTCGTCGGCGTGGTCGAGCGTGATTGCGAGGCAGCGGCCGCGGAAGGCCGCGGCCGCGGACGGGTCGCCCGCCGGCGAGCGGAAGAGCCGCTCGCGATCGGCGGCGTCCGAGTAGAGGGCCAGACCCCGGCTGATGCCGCCGGCGCCCATCACGCTCAGGCTCCAGGTGCGGCCGGCGGCGGTCTCGATCTCCAGCCGGGCGTTGTCGTCGAACGTCGTCCACGGACGGGCCTCGTGGTACGCGGCCGTCGCCCCGAAGAGCTCCGCGACGACCTCGTCGGGGACCGCCCATCCCGACCACGTGTCGGGAGACGAAAGGAAGGGGTGGAGCCCGACGGCGCCGTCCGTCATCCCCCGGACCAGCTCGGTCGCCGCGTCGTCGAGCTCGTCGAGCCGAGGCTTCGTCACGACCACGATGCCCCGCTCCCGTAGTCGGTCCTGGAGGGCGAGGGCGACGTCGCGGTGCCGTACCTCCAGGCGCCACGGCGCGGCCCCCAGCCGGCCGCACACGCCGAGGACGGCGTCGGCCAGGATGGCCGCCACCAGCTCCGGCTCGCCCCGCGGGCGGCGGTGCACCCGGACGGAGGTGACGACGGGGCCGGCGACGACCAGCGACGCCGCGGGTCGGGCCTCGGGATCGTCGTCGAAACCGATCGGCAGCGGCACGAGCTCCGCCTGCCACGTATCCGAGGCGAGGGCGACGCCGATGAGCTCCGGGGTGAGGTGGACGCCGTGGGAATCGAGGCCCGCCTCGCGGTCGGCCCGGAGACAGCACGCCTTGTACTTGCGGCCGGACCCGCAGGGGCACGGGTCGTTGCGGCCGGGGGTGTCGGTGGACATGCAGGGAGGATCGCGAAGCCGGCCGAGCGAGGCAACGTGGGTTGCCGCGGCTACACCTGGGAGCGGCGCACGGAGGGCCCGATGCCGTGCGGGCCTCAGCGGGCCGACGAAGGCTGGGCCGGAGGGGGGCTTGTCGATCTCCGGGGTGCGCGTTCGTCTGTGTGAAGAAGCTGCGCCACCCCGACTGGAGGACCCCGTGAGACCGATCGTAGCTCTCGCCTGCTCGCTACTGGCCGCCGCCGCGACCGCCGCGCCCGGAGGATCGGGCTTGCCCGCATCCCCCCCGTCCGCCGTCCTCGACTCCCTCACCGGCCACTGGGAAGGCACCGGCATGCTCATGGGTCGACAGGCCGCCTTCGCCATGACCTGGACGCCGACCGACGTCCCCGGCGTCCACACCCTGGCGTTCAGCAACGCCTTCGTGGCCGAGGACGGAACGCGCACCCCGGCGCTCGGCGCCCACGCGCTGTACCGGGCGGCGGCCGACGGCACGGTGAGCGGCGTCTGGTTCGACACCCGGGGCGTGCGGATCGAGCTCGAGGGCGTGGCCGACGCTGACCGCCTCCGCATCGAGTGGGCGGCGCCGTCCGAGGCCGGGGTGACGGTCTACGTGTGGGCGGGAGAGGGGCGGGTCGAGGTGGTCGACTCGGTACGCGCGGAAGGGGGGATGCGACAGTTCGGGCGGGCGGGCTACACGAGGGCGTCGCGGTAGCGGGGGGCCGGACGGCTCGCGGAGCGCCCGGGCGTCTTCAACGCGTACGGTCGGGACAACGCCCGGCATCGACCGCACCGTCTCCGTGCAGGACGGTGTGCTCAGGGTGGACGAGGAGCCGGACTCCATGCTGCCCCTGCGGCCCACGATGGGGCTGCGCTGGAGGTTCCGACCGCGGCTCGTGATCGTCGGCTACGGGAGGTCGACGCCCCAGGCGGCCGCCAGCTCGCGGAACAGGTCGCCCGTCGGCACCAAGTCGCGGTTCGCGACGATCGCCACCGTCAGGCCGGCCGAGGGCACCGTGGTGAGCTGCGCCGTGACACCCGGCTGGGCGCCGCGGAGGCCGACCACGCCGTTGCCCACGGACCAGCCGAGGGTCCACCCGGTGGGGTCCCCGGCCCGCGTCCGCTGCTCCGTCATCATCTCGGCCCGCGTGGCCGGCGCCAGGAAGTCGCCGTGGACCACGCCCGCGCCGAAGCGCGCGAGCTCCACGGCCGTCGAGAGCATCCCTCCCGCGGGCAGCTTGTGGCTCGTGTCCTCGAAGCGGGCGTTGTAGAGCTCTCCCACCGCCATCGCCCGCTTCTGCTCGGGGATGAACCACCAGAAGTCCTTCGTGGCCTCCGTCCGCATCTGGTACGCCCGGGCACGGTTCTCGATGATGGTGTAGGCGTCGTTCGAGCGCGTACGCGTCATCCCCAGGACGTCGAACAGCTCGTCGGCCATGTACGACTCGTACGACCGACCCGACGCGCCCTCGATGGCGCACCCCAGCAGCACGTAGCCCCAGTTGCTGTACCGGTGGACCGTCCCCGGCTCGCTCACGAGAGGGTCCGCCGCGAACACCGCGACCGCCTCGTCCACGCTCGTCAGGTGTACCGTGCTGGACCCACGCTGGCGGCCGCCCGCCGTCTCCACCAGCCAGACTCCCCGCTCGACCCGGGTGTAGTCCCGCAGGCCGCCGGTGTGCGCCATCAGCATCCGTGCCGTAACCGGCCACCGCTTCGCCGGGAACGCCGGGCAGTACGTCTGGATCGGCGCGTCCAGATCCAGCCGCCCCGTATCGACCAGCCGCAGCACGCCCGCCGCGGTGAGGGGCTTCGTCACCGACGCGATCCGGAACAACGTCTCCGGCGTCGCCGGCACGCGGTTCTCGACATCTGCGAAGCCGTACGTCCCGCGGTAGACGATGCCCGTCGAATCGGCCACGGCCACCGAGACCGCGGGGATCCGGTGGGCGGTCATGAACGCGCGCACCAGGCTGTCGGCCGTCGCCACGGCCGACTGGCCGCCCGCGGCGGGGCCGGGCGTGAGCACGGCGAAGATCAGACCTGCGAGGAAGGGCGATCGCGGCGTCACGGAGCGGCTCCGTTCTTCATGATCCCATCGCATGGTGCGGGGTTGGACGCCCACCGGCATCCGATGGTTGGCCCCCGGTCCGCCAGCGATGTGGCTGGGCCGGCCAGGGATAGCGATGTGGCTGGGCCGGCCAGGGATAGAACCGAATCAAGAGTCTGTACCGCTCGCGGGGGGTGCCGGTGGCCGGGCGAAGCGTCTACACCGCCTCGAAGCGTGGGGAGTTCGTGGATCGACTTCCGAGGCCGGCCCAGCCCCTGGCCGAGCTGCTGTACGAGGAGCTGGACGCCTTGGAAGCGCTGA
>JASFUL010000406.1:0-5465 GCA_050050315.1 Gemmatimonadota bacterium | reverse complement strand
GCGGTACACCGAGTCCGGCTCCAGGCGCCGCGCGGCCACGTGGGCGATCACCGTCGTGATCATGAGAGGGAGGACGATGGAGTACTCCCCCGTGATCTCGAAGATGAGCAGGACCGCCGTGAGGGGCGCGTCCGTGGCGGAGACCACCACCGCGCCCATCGCGACGAGGCCGTAGACGCCGGGATTCACCCCGAGGCCCGGAAAGAGCCGCGCGAGCCCCTCTCCGAACGCCGACCCGGTGGCGGCCCCGACGTAGAGACAGGGCGTGAAGATGCCTCCCGACCCGCCGACCGAGAGGGTGAGTGAGGTGACCAGGATCTTGCCGGCGGCGAGCAGCAGGAGGACCCACCAGGCGAGGCCCCCGAAGAGGGCCAGCGGGAAGGAGAGGTGGCCGCTCCCCACCAGTCGCCCCCCCGAGAGCATGACGAGACCCCCGATCACCACGCCGCCGACCCCGGCGACGAGGGCGGGGTGCAGGCGGCTCCGCTCGACCACGTCCTGGGTCCGGGAGTAGGTGCGAACGAAGAGGACGCCCACGAGGGCGGCCGTGACGCCGAGGATGGGAAAGAAGGCCAGCACCTCGAGACCGCCCGGCGGGCCGAGACTCAGCGGGACCGCGAAGGCCGGACTGTCCCCGAACACGGAGTGCGAGACGACGCCGGCGGTGACGCTGCTGACCACCACCGGGGCGAACGCCTCGACGGCGAGGGATCCCAGGATCTGCTCGAGGGCGAAGAACGCTCCCGCGAGCGGCGCGTTGAACGCGGCGGAGATCCCTCCGGCGGCGCCGGCGGCGACGAGGATGCGCACCCGGGAGGGACCGAAGCCGAACGCCCGACCGAGGAACGAGCCCGCGGTGGAGCCCAGGACGGCCACGGGTCCCTCGCTCCCCGCCGACCCACCGCCGCCGATGGTCACCGCGCTCGCGGCGGCCCTGGCGAGGGCCGGGGGGGCGGGGATGTGCCCGCCCCGACGGGCCACCGCCAGCTGCACGTCGGGGATGTTCAGGCCTTCGTGCCCTCTTCCCGGCCGACTCATGATCCACCACGCGCCGGCGATCGCGACCCCCGTCAGCAGCGGTCGGAGGATACCGGTCCCGACCCCACCCAGTCCTCCCGACGTGGCGGAGAAGAAGAGCGCGTACGCGCCGTCGATGAGGGTGTAGAAGGCGATGACCCCCAGGGCGGAGAGCCCTCCGACGGCCAGTCCGAAGGCCAGCAGGACGGCGTTCTCGCTGAGCTCCAGGCGGTTGAACCACCCGGTGAAGGCCCGCCACGCGCTCATGTGCGACGGGGTCAGAGAAAGAGGTCGGCCTTGGCCACGAAGTGGGCCAGCGCGTCCGCCAGCCGACGGAGGGACACCTCCGCACCGGTGGAACCGGCCCCCGTCTCGATACGGGCGTGGGCCACGAGCTCCTCGACCCGCTCGAGCTCGGCGAGCAGGCTTCCCTCGGCTCCGTCGCTGAGGCTCAGGACGGTCCGCTGGATGGTCTCGAGCGCGGCGACCGCCTCGTCGTCCCGGCCGAGGTGGTGGAAGCGATAGGCGTTGTAGGCGAGGTTCCGCGCTTCCAGGAGGGGAACGTAGACCTCGCGGAGCGACCGCAGGTCCCGCTCGGCCTCGGCGAGCATCTCCTCCGCCCCGACCGGGTCGGTTCGCACGACGTCACGCGCGGCCGTGACCCGCTCCAGGTTCCGGGCGAGGCCCGTCTCGAGGAACGAGGTCGACGTCTCCTCCAGCACCGGGATCCAGTCCGGAGGGGAGGGGCGACACCCGCCGGCGAACAACAGCGGGACGAGCAGGATCGACGCGGTTCGGTGGCGGACGGTCACGTGGACCTCCTCGGGCGCGGTGTTGGACCCGGCGGGCTCGTCGCATCCGGCGGGGCACCTCGGCCGGCGCGCGTCTCGCACCGTCGGTGCGGGACGGGGGCTCCTACCCTCCGGATGCCGCGCCGATCCCGGCGCACGCAGGCCCGGGGCGCATCCGGCGTTGGAGCTTCCCGGCACCGCTCGCTCAGTGTCGGAGTCCGGTCTGCACGGTCACACCCCAGTCCGGGCTGAACGGGGTCCACCCACGGACGAGGGCGACCTGGACCCAGTGGTCCTCCCCCCCGGAAACGGAGAGGCGGACCTCGCCCAGATCCTCGTTGCCCCTCATCTCCGGGCCCCGACGGGTGTCGTGTTGTCCCACCGCCACCAGACCCGGGCGCAGCCACCCCAGGGCGTTCCACGAGACCCCCAGGGCGAAGAGGAGCGGATCCACCTGCTCGTTGCGGGTGTCCCGCGTCCCCAGCACACCCATCCCCAGCTCGGCCGTGGCCGTAAGCGGGCCGGCGCTGCGCCGGCCCGCCACGGTGACGAAGAAGTCCGTGCGGTCACGCTCCAGTCCCTCCCGGTCGTCCGTGGTGGGGAGGCGTACACCGAAGCGGAGGGCTCCGTCCCACGGCCCCCCTTCCTCGGTGAGCCGGACGATGGTCGAGACGCGTGGCTCACCGGCGTCCACCCTCCGCCCCCCGTCGCCCAGCCGGGTTCCGCCGACCGGTTCCGCGAACACCGACTGGTCGCGGAAGACCCTCACGGCCGCTCCGTTCAGCTGGAAGGCGGCCCTCCCCACCGTCCACGTCCCGTGGAGCACGCCGAGCTCCATCAACCGGCCGCGGGTGCCGGCGAGGGATGCGCGCTGGCCCACGTAGAATCCGAAGCCGACCCCCAGGCTCGCGCCTGGATCGCCGTCGATCGCAGTCCAGTCGAGGGGATCCAGCGGCCGCAGCTGACCCAACAGCGGGAACGGCGTCCCGGCCGCCCCCACCGCCAGGAGGCCCAGGGTCCCGAGCTGTCGACCGATCGATGCGAGCGCACGCCTCACCGACTCGTCCTCCCTCCGGAGATCTCGCCTCGGTCCAGCCGAGCGCGCGTCCGGCGCCACCACTCCGGACGAGGCGGGCCGGCAGGGCGACACCAACCGCCCTGAGGGACGATCGTAGGACGTGCGGACGCCGGCAAGCCGGACCTCGGAGGACCGCGGGGACTCGCAACGCCGCCCCAGCGTCGGCCGGCGAAACCCGCGGCACCGCTCCGCCGTCGGGTGGACCGTGACCCCACTGCCGCCGCAGGGACCCTCGGAGGAGCCGATCCTTCGTCCGGAGCGCCCGGCGTCCGACTCCCCACGGCCCGCCCCGCCCGGGCCGGAGGGTGCCGTCTCCGAGGGCGCGCTCCGGCAGGCGGAGCCCGGGCCGCGGGCCTGCCCCTCTCTCCTCCGCCCCCTCGGAGCGGGTGGCCGGCACGCCGCCGACGTTGACGAAGAGCGCGTCCTAGCCGAGCGTACCTCCGGGGACGAGACGGACGACGCGGCGGTCGGGGTCGCAGGCCCCGTCCGGTCGCGTACGTCGCCGAGGCCACCGCGCGCGGCGGGCCCGCCGTCGACGCCGTCGAGGGGGGGCGGAGTGAGGAGGAGGCCGGCGCCGACGGATCGTGGACGGTCCACGCCGTCGAGGACGATCGAGGCGGTCCCGCGGGGGACCGACCGGGGAAGGGATTCGAGATGACCAACGTGGCCCACGCCACGACGAGGCACCGCGACCGACGGAGCGCCACCGGCTCGTGATCGAGACCATCGTCACCGCCATCCTCCTGGGCTTCTTCGCCGGGTCGGTGCCCGGACCGTTCACCACCGTCGTGGCCAGCACCGCGCTGGAGCGGGGGTTCAAGCGGGCGCTCAAGCTCGCCTTCGTCCCGGTGGTGACCGAGATCCCGGCCCTGTTCGCCACCGTCTTCGTGCTCAAGAAGCTCAACCACGACCTCCTGGGCGCCGTCGGCGTCCTCGGCGGGATCGCCGTCGCGTATCTGGGAGTGCGGTTCTACCAGCGACAGAACGGTGGGGACGCCGAGGGGCTCAGCCACGAGGACCACGCGAAGGAAGACCGTCGCACGTTCCAGGCCCTCGCGACGGCCGGCCTCCTCTCGCCCGCACCATGGATCTTCTGGCTCGTGGCCGCGGGCCCCCTCTTCCTGCGGTCGTGGCACGCCAGCCGCACCCAGGGCGTCGTCTACGTGCTCGTCCTGCTGACCATGTTCGTGGGCACCGCCGCGGGGATCGCCTGGCTGGCCTCCCACGGCCGGAAGATCATGGGGCCGGAGGGACGCGCCCGGGTCATCCGGGCGGTGGGAGTGCTCCTCGTCGTGGTCGGGGGCGTCCTCGTCTGGCAATCGCTGGAAGGCAATTTCCAGACGTTGATCAAGCGCCAGGAGGCGCTCCGCGAGTCGGTGGAGCAGCATTGACCCGGAGCTCGTGACCGACGGCCCGCACCCCCCGGCCCTCTTCCTGCTCTCGCCCGCGAACCTGACCGGCGTGCGGGGAGGGCGGATCCTGGGCGGCACGAGCGGCGCGCCCTTCATGGAGACGCTTCGCGCGGGAGGAAGGGTTCCCCTGGGCGACGTCTACGCCTCCGTGTCCTCGCTCTACTTCCGTGGCAAGCGGGCCTACGCCGACGCCTTCGCCCGGCCGGGACCCGACGGCGTCGGGAACCTCGTGATCACCCCCGACGCGGGCCTGCTGCCCGTGGATGAGCCCGTGGACCTGGAGACCCTTCGCCGCTTCGCCGAAACGGACATCGCCGCCGGCAACGAAACGTACGCCATCCCCCTGCTGGAGGACGCCCGTCGCGTGGACGGCACCGTCGGCGACCGAAGCTCCGTGGGGCTCCTGGGGAGCATCGCCTCGGACAAGTACCTGGAGCCTCTCGCCGGCGTCTTCGGACGACGGCTGCTCTTTCCCGAGCCGTTCATCGGCCGGGGGGACATGAGCCGGGGCGGCCTCCTGCTGCGCGCCGTGGAGGCCGGCGAGGAGCTGCC
This sequence comes from Gemmatimonadota bacterium, assembly GCA_050050315.1. GTDB lineage: Bacteria > Gemmatimonadota > Gemmatimonadetes > Longimicrobiales > Gaopeijiaceae > JASFUL01. The sequence goes on along the minus strand of JASFUL010000406.1, from coordinate 615 downwards.
GTACGTGGTGGCCGTGGACGCGGAGCGACGGGGCGAGCGACCCCCGCGGCTGCCACCGCGGTAGCGGAGGTCTCGCGGTCCCACGTTCTCCGGTGAACGGGGAGGGGTCAACCGATCTGGCCGGTCCGGCGCAGGTAGGCCCGCAGGTCCCCGACGTCGGCGCGGCCGTTCTGGTTCCCCTGTCCATCCAGGTAGCCGGCCGCGCCGGTCGTGGACCCCGTCCCGAGCAGGGCGTCGAGCAGGGCCTCCACGCCGATGTCCGCGTCCTGCACGTCGACCGTCACGGTTCCCGTGCCCACGGCGCCGAGGGCATCGCGAATCTCGAAGGTGAGCCGCACGGACCCCACGTTCAGCGGCGTGCCCACGATCTGTCCCTCGGTCCCGGCCACGAAGACGTCGAAGTCCGCGTCGAGGCCCGCGGGAGAGATCTCGTAGGGCAGGGCGCCCCCGGCCACGCGGAACGTCGCAAGCGTCCCCTCCTCGAGCGCCCGCAGCCCCGAGCCCGGCTCGACGGCCATCACCGTGGGAAGCGGCGCGTGCGAGACGACCAGACGCGCCACGTCGCCGTCCACCTCGACCGAGTGGATCGTGACCGGCACGGGCTCACCCTCGTGG
>JASFUL010000405.1:0-5477 GCA_050050315.1 Gemmatimonadota bacterium | reverse complement strand
GACGCCGAGGAGACGCGGCTCCGGGAGCGTCGTCGGGAGCTCGTGGAGCGCCTGAAGGCGACGGGGTGAGGCATGGGGGTCGTCACCACCCGGGGGACCCTCCTGCGCTCGCACCCGTTCAGCGAGACGAGCCGGATCCTGCGCTTCTTCACCGAGGACCTGGGGATCGTCGGCGTCCTGGCCCGGGGGATCCGGTCGAGCGGCTCGAAGGGGCGGGGCGTGCCCGACACCTTCGCCGGGGGCACGCTGACCCTGTACGTGAAGGAGAGCCGGGACCTCCAGACGTTCAAGGAGTTCGCCACCACCCGAGCCCGGCGCGCCCTGGGTCGAAGCGTCCTCCGCTTCGCCGCCGCTTCGGTGCTGGGCGAGGTCGTGCTCCGCCAGGGCGGTGAGGCGGCGGCTCCCGGCCTCTACGACGCCCTGGACGGGGGCCTCGACCGGATCGCCGACCTGGAAGACGACGACGCGCTGGTGCCGGTGCTGCTCGCCCGGGGGTGGGGCCTGGTGAGCACGCTGGGCTATCACCCGGTCCTCGAGACGTGCGTGGCGTGTGGCCGGACCCTGGCCCACGACGAGATGGGTCGCTTCGACCTCGGGGCCGGGGGAATGCGCTGCTCCGACTGCTCGGCGGACACCCGGGGTCCTCGGATCGGCCCGGGCGCCCGAGACCAGATCGCCGGGGCGCTCGCCGGGCGCGAGGATCCCCCCACCCGCCCCCGAGCCCACCTCCGGCTGCTGAGCGATTTCGTCACCTACCACCTGTGCGGTGGGAGGCCCCTCGAGTCCTTCCGTTTCCTGGCAGGGATCCTCCCGGCGGCCCCCTCGGGCCGGTCGAAAGGCGGAACGGCGGATGGCGCCGGGGAACGGGCGGCCGAGGACGACGACGCGTTCGACGACGACGGGGTGCGTGAGGGGCAAGCCGCTCCGGGGGGTGAGCCGTGAAGCGCGTGATCCTGGGGACGGCGGGGCACATCGACCACGGGAAGACGGCGCTCGTGCGGGCGCTCACCGGGGTGGACACGGACCGGCTGAAGGAGGAGAAGGAGCGCGGCATCACGATCGACCTCGGCTTCGCCGAGCTGGCCGACGAGGAGGTCCGTCTCGGCATCGTGGACGTCCCGGGACACGAGGGCTTCATCCGCAACATGCTGGCCGGTGCCACCGGCATGGATGTCGTGCTCCTCGTGATCGCCGCCGACGAGGGCGTGATGCCCCAGACCCGGGAGCACCTGGCGATCGTGCGGCTCCTGGGCGTCCGGAGCCTGGTGGTGGCGATCACCAAGGCGGACCTCGTCGAGGAGGCCTGGCTGGAGCTGGTCGTCGACGAGGCGACGGAGCTTCTGCAAGGGACGCCCCTGGAAGGAGCGCCCGTCGTGGTCACCTCGGCCCGGAGCGGCCGGGGGCTGGACGAGCTCGGCGCGGCCCTGCGGGACGCCGCGGCCGGCGCGGACGAGGACGATCCACGGGACGTCACCCGCCTTCCCGTGGACCGGGTCTTCACGGTGAAGGGAACCGGCACGGTGGTCACGGGCACCCTCTGGAGTGGGAGCCTCGCCCCCGGCGCCACGATGTACGTTCGCCCCGGGGAGGGCTCGGCCCGGGTCCGGGGACTGCAGGTCCACGGCCGCGACGTGGAGCGGGGGCTGGCCGGCGAGCGCACGGCGGTGGCGCTGGCCGGCTCCGGAATCGACCGGGAGAGCGTGAACCGGGGAGACGTGCTGGTCGAGCTGGAGGCCTGGCCCGAGAGCCACATGCTGACCGTCCGCGCCGAGCTGCTGGGCGACACCGGCTGGTCGCTGGAGCACAATCAGCGCGTGCGCGTGCACGTGGGCACCGCGGAGGTGATGGCCCGGACCGTCCTCCTGGACCCCGGCGACACCGTACCGCCCGGCGGCCGGGCGTGGATCCAGCTCCGGCTGGAGGCGCCGGTCGTGGCCCGTGCCCGGGAGCGCCTGGTGCTCCGCTCCTACTCGCCCGTGACCACCATCGGCGGCGGCGTCATCGCCGAGCCGGCGGCGCCGAAGCGAAAGCGCCTGGGCCCGGACGACGAGGAGCGGCTCCTCCGCGTCCTGGAGGGGGACGGTACGAAGGCCGTGGAAGCACTGCTGGCGCTGGCCGATTGGCAGGGCGTCTCCTTCCCGGCGCTCCCGGTCCTGACCGGCCTTCCGCCGGACGTGGTGGCGTCCGGGATCGCGGCGCTCGGGGACGGCGGTGCCCTGCGCGTGGGCGATGCGCTGCTGGGGACGGCGTCCATCCGCCGAGGGCTCGAGGCGCTCGAGGCCGCGGTGGTGGAGTTCCACCGGCGGCATCCCCTCCGACCCGGCGCCCTCCTGGAGGCGCTTCGGGACGCGCTGCCGACCCTGGCCCCGGACGGGACGGCCGACGCCCTGCTCGACCGGCTGGTCGCCGAGGGGAAATTGGAGCTACGAGGCGAGGTGGCGGCGGCACCCGGCTTCCGGACCCAGCCCACGGCGGAGCAAGAGGCCGTGCGCGCACGCCTGACCGACATCTACGTGGAGGCGGGACTCGCTCCCCCCGCCGTGGGAGAGCTCCCGCCCGAGCTCGCGGAACGGGACGACCTCTGGCCGCTCCTCAAGCTGATGGAGTCGGAAGGAGCCCTGACGGCCCTGGCGGACGGGGTTTTCGTCGACACGCGGGCGCTGGAGGCGGCGGCGGCGGCGGTGCGGGAATCGCTGGGCGGCCGGACCGGGCTCGGGCCGACCGACTTCAAGGAGATCCTTCCCGTGAGCCGCAAGCACCTGATCCCGATCCTGGGGTGGATGGATCGTTCGGGAGTGAGCGTGCGGCGGCGGGACGGGCGAGAGGTGCCGACGGTCTGAGGTGCAACCTCACCGGGCGCTCGCGGCGTCTCAGTTCATGAGGGTGCCGTGGTCCCACGCGGACGGGGTAGCCCCGGAGCAACGCGATTCTTGCCGCCGGGGCCCCTCGCGTCTATCATGGATTGTGGACGGGAACGTCCACGGGACCCAACGACATCAGGAGCGATACGAGAACCTTCTGCTACTGCACGGTGAACGCTGTGCGGAGGCGCGCATGAGGCGCATACTCGGCGTCTCGCTCGTCCTCCTCTCCACGCTCGGCTTCGCAGGCCCGCTCTGCGCCCAACAGACGGGAGGCGCGGGGCCGTCTGGACAGCAGGACAGCGGATTCCAGATCCACCAGAACTATCCGAATCCGTTCAATCCGACGACGACCATTCCCTTCTCCCTGGGAGAGAGCCTCTTCGTCGACGGGTCGGTCGAGGTATCCGTACGCATATACAACATCCTCCAGCAGGAAGTGGCGATCCCCGTCCCGAAGAATCACCCCATGGGGGAGGTCCCGCTGCTGGGGCTCGAGTACACGACGCCGGGCGTGCACGAGGCGTTCTGGGACGGCAAGGACAAGAACGGGCGCCAGGTCCCGTCGGGGGTCTACCTGGTGCGGCTCACAGTGAACGGCCAGAGCAAGCTCATGAAGATGTACGTGGCCAAGTAGGCCGCCCTCGGCCGCGGGCCCTTCAGGAGAGGAAGTAGAGGAAGCGCCCGCAGTTCTCGCAGCTCTGGACGGACTCGTTGGGATCCTCTTCCCGGGCGACAGCCGTCGCCACCGCCACGAAGCAGCCGTAACACACCCCGTTGATCACCGGAACCACGACGCGGTCCAGGGACGCCGCCACCCGCTGATAGCGGCGGCGAATCCGGTCGCCGAGCTCGCCTTCCAGCGCTTCGATCCGGGAACGCAGGTGATCGACCGCCTCCTCCGGATCGATGTTGAAGTGCTCCTGCTCCAGTGCCTCGAGCTGTTCCGAGTCCTGCAGCTCGCGGATCTTGGACCGGAGGTCCTGGATCTCGAGCAGCGTCATGAGGTCCGGATTCATCATGCGCGCGACCTCGGTCACGAGGCGCGGTCCTCGAGGAGCTGGAGGAACTCTTCCGGCGTCGCGATCTCCCGCAGCATCTCCGGAACGTCCGGATCCTTGGCGAACTGGGCGATCTTCCCCAGCACGGGGAGGTACTGGTTCGACACCTCGAGCGGGGGCGCCACGATCAGGAAGAAGTTGTAGACCGGCTCGTTGTCGATCGCCTTGAAGTCCAGCCCTCCGGGCTTCCGTCCGTAGGCCAGCCGCAGGCGGTTGACGACCAGGGAGCGGCAGTGGGGGATGGCGATCCCCTTCCCGATCCCGGTGGATCCGAGGTTCTCCCGTCGCTTCAGCGTCTTGAACAGGATGGCCTCGGACTTGTCGTCGAGGCTCAGCAGGCCGACGAGCTCCTTCAGGATTTCGTCCTTGGTCGTCGACTCCAGCTCGAGGTTCACGGCCTCGGCCGTGAAGAACTCCCTCAGCTTCATTCTATGTCCTCGGCTAGCGGTGAATCCGTGATCCGACTCGCTCGCGCGCAACGAAGGAAGGTAACGCGTCGCGCCACGTCTTCCCAACTCGTTTCGACGCGAGATGGATACGGCGATGACCCGCCGACGTTCCGTGCGCCTTCACCGGAACGGTGACCCTTCGTAGCTTCGAACCATGAGCTTCGCCTTCCTCGGGCTCCGGGAAGCCCGCGACACGCCGCTGTTCCTCGCCCCCCAGGCCGGGGTGAGCGAATCGCCGTTCCGACGCCTCTGCCGGAGCTTCGGAGCGGACGTGGTGGCGACCGAGTTCGTGAGCGCTACGGGCCTGCTCCGCAACGGCGGAAAGACCGCGGAATACCTGCGCTTCGACGAGGTCGAGCGGCCCATCGGCGTCCAGATCTTCGGGGCCGACCCGGAGGTCATGGGAGCGGCCGCCGGGCAGGTGGCCGAAGCGTACCGGCCGACCTACGTGGACATCAACTTCGGCTGCCCGGTGAAGAAGGTCGTGAAGCGGAACGGCGGAAGCGGCTGTCTGCGGGACCTGGAGCTCGTCGGGGACATCGTACGCGCGGTCGTCGATGGGACGTCCCTCCCGGTCACCACCAAGATCCGGAGCGGATTCGACGCGTCCACCCGGGACCCCGTGCGGATCTCCGAGGTGTGCAGGGACGCCGGCTCGCGCATGATCTGCATCCATCCCCGGACGAGAGAGGAGATGTATTCGGGGCGGGCCCGCTGGGACGAGATCCGGGCCGTGAAGCGGGCCATGGACGTCCCCGTGGTGGGCAATGGAGACGTGCGGACCGGAGAGGACGCGGTGCGAATGCGGGACGAGACCGGGTGCGACGGGATCATGATCGCCCGGGGGTCACACGGCGCGCCGTGGCTCTTCCGGCAGGCCAGGGCGGCGCTCTCGGGAGAGCCGGTCCCGGCCGATCCGACCCCCACCGAGCGCTTTGCGATCTGCTTGCGTCATGCCCGACTGGCCGTCGAGTTCGCGGCGGATCCCGGGAGGGCCGTGATCGAGTTCCGGAAGCACCTCGGGTGGTACACGAAGGGGCTTCCGGGTGGACGGAAGCTGAGGGCGGAGCTCCACCAGGTCACGACCCTGGACGAGATCCGGGAGC
>JASFUL010000404.1:0-5477 GCA_050050315.1 Gemmatimonadota bacterium | reverse complement strand
GCCTCCGTGACGTCCGTGCGGGTGCGGGTGGGTGACGGGGGTTGGAGGTTCGTGTCCGCCGCACCCGATCGGCTCCCGGTGCGGATCGGCCTCGCCGGAGGTGGATAGGTCGGACCGCTCGAGCCGTTGGACGTGCGGGGGCCCGGCCTCGTGCCGGCGGGAAGCGGACCGCGGCGCGGCAGGCTCCCGGCCGCTCCTCAGCTCCGGGAGGGGCTCCCGCCGCGGCAGCGGCCGATCTCGCGGACGTCGACGCCGGTGCGGACGCGCGGGCCGAGTATCGAGGCCAGGCGGGCCGGCCCCCAGCGCAGCAGACTGCCGTGCTCCCGTTCGCCGCGCAGGAGGGAAGGGAAGGTCCCGGCCATCGAGAGGGCGTGGGGGTCCCCCGCGTGGATCCCCGAGACGAACGGGTCGACTACCCGCTCCGCCACCTCGCGGCCATGAAGTTCCGTTGGAGCCGCCGCTCCCGGGCCGCCACCGCGAGCTCGTCGTCCCGGCGGGCGAAGTGGTCGATCCCGACCCAGTCGTACCCTGCGTCGCGGAAGCGCTCCAGGGCCCGGAGGAACAGGCCCAGCTTGACCCGCGGCGCGGGCAACTCGCCCTCGTCGATGGCCTTCTGGTTCGGCCGCAGCTTCGGCAGGTGGGCGTAGCTGAACGTCGCCACCCGGTCCGGCCCGAGGTCCACGACCCTCTCGACGGTCCGATCGAAGGTGCTGGCGGTCTGCCGGGGCAGGCCGTACACCAGGTCGAGGTTGATGCTCTCGAAGCCCGCCTCGCGGCACGCCTCGAAGAGCGAGACGGTCTCCTCCTCGGTCTGGAGGCGACCGATCGCGCTCTGGACGCCGCAGTCGAGATTCTGCACCCCGAGGCTGACCCGGGTGAAGCCGAGCTGCCCGAGGAGCCGGACCTGATCCCGGCTGCCGACCCGGGGGTCCATCTCGATGGAGATCTCGGCCTCGGGGGCGAGGTCGAAGGCCGTGGCGAGCAGACCGTAGAGACGACGCGCCACACCTCCCCCTCCACGCGGTCGAGGTAGGCGTCGACCACGTCGGAGCGACTGGTGGCCATGGCGTTGCACCCGCAGCAGTAACAGCGGCGGGCGCAGAAGGGCAGGTGCACGTAGACCGAGATCGGGTCGTCGGAGGCCGCGGCCAGGTCGTCCAGCGCCTCCCCGCACTCCGCCGGGCCGAAGTCCCGGTCCCAGAACGGGACGGTGGGGTAGCTGGTGTAGCGCGGGCTCGGGCGGTCGTGGCGCCGCACGAGGGCGTCGAGCTCGTCCAGCTCCAGCTTCTCTGGGCCGCCATCCTGGCGACGATCCTCGTGTTCCGGACCGTCTCCCCCGCGGCGGCCTGGCTGCTGGTCCCCTACCTGGCATGGGTGAGCTTCGCGGCCGTCCTGAACGCCGAGACCTGGCGACGAAACCGGTAGCGCGCGTCACTCCGCCTTCAGCACGTGTGCCGGGTCGATCCAGGTGGCCCGAATCGCCGGCAGCGCCGCCGCGATCACCGCGACACCGCCCAGCCCGAGGAGGGCCAGGGCCCAGGGGATCGGGTCCGCGGTCCGGACCCCCGGGACGAGGCGGTCGAGGACTCCGGCGGCGGAGAGCGCTCCCGCGGTGCCCAGCAGGGCGCCTACGATCCACAGGCGGACGGCCTGTCCCACGACGGATCCGAGGACGGACCGACGCGTCGCGCCCAGCGCCATCCGGGTACCGATCTCCGGGGCCCGGCGTGAAATCGCGTGGGACAGCACGCCGTAGATGCCGACGGCCGCGAGGAGCGTGGCGACGAGGCCGAAGAGCCCCAGCAACAGCAGCCCCGCTTCGGGAGCGGCCAGGCTGTGGCGGATGCGTGACTCCAGGGTGGACAGCTCGGTGACGGGGATGCGCGGGTCGGCCTCCCGGACGGCCCCTCGCAGCGCCGGGGCGAGGCCGACCGGATCCCCCGAGGTCCTCGCCACGAGGACCATGGCCCGCATGGGGCGCTGGAAGAGCGGGAAGTAGACGTGACCCGCGCCGGGGCTGGCGAGGCTCTGGTCGGGGACGGATCCCACGACGCCGACCACGGTGGCGGGAGCCCGGGAGAGGGTCGACACCTGCACCCGGCTCCCCACGGCGGAGCCTCCGGGCCAGTAGCGGTCGGCCAGGATCTCGTCCACCACGACCACCGGGCTCGCGCGGAGGTCGTCGGCGTCGGTGAACGTACGTCCGTCCAGAAGGGGAATCTCCAGGGTCTCGAAGTACCCCGGGCTCACCGGCCTCATGTTCCCGCCGGGGTCGGGGTCGGTGACGGCGGGGTCGGGGTCGATGAGCTCGATCGACGCCGACCACCCGAGGCCGTCGAGTGGGAGGACGTACACGGCGCCGGCGCGGGTCACCCCGGGCATCCCACGGATGCGGTCCAGGAGCGAGCGGTAGAAGGACGCGCCGGCGCCTCCCTGGTAGGCGTCGGCGGGCAGCTCGATGGACGCGGTCAGCACACTGTCGGCCCGGAATCCCGGGTCCCGTTCCAGGAGGCCGAGGAAGGCGGACGCGGACAGCCCCATGGCCACGAGGAGGGTGTAGGCCAGGGCCACCTGCGTCACCACGAGGGCGTTCCGGGTCCGGCGGGCCGCCCGGGAGGCGTCCGCGCCGGCGCCCGCCGCCCGGAGCACGGTGCGTGGATCGGTGCGCAGGGCGCGCCGAACCGGGGCGAGGCCGAACGCGGCGGCGGTGACCACGGTGAGGGCCAGGGTGAAGGCCGCGACGCGGGGGTCCATTTGCAGCGAGCCCAGGTACGTCAGGCCGGCCAGGTCGGCCCGGGCCAGGGCCCGCAGCCCGGCCCACGCGATCGCGGCCCCTCCGAGCCCTCCCAGCACGGAGAGGCCCACCGTCTCGAACGCCACGAGCCGGATCAGGGGTCCGGGGCCGCACCCCAGCGCCCGGCGGAGGCCATAGTCTCCCACCCGGCGCTCCGCGCGTGCCAGGGCCACGTTCATGACGTTGGCGCACGCCATCGCCAGGAGCAGCCCCACGGCGGCCAGGAGCAGGAGCACCCCTCTGCCGCTGGCTCCCACCCGCTCGTCGTACAGGGTCCGCACCACGCGGGTCTGGCCCCGCTCCACCCGCTCCGGGACCGCCAGGGCGAGCCTGGCGGTGAGCAGCTCCGAGGCGTCGGCGGTCTCGAGTCCGGGGCGCAGGCGGGCCACCGCGGCCAGGAACTGCCATCCCCACCGCTCCGGGTCGTACCATTCGGGCCCCAGGGCCAGCGGCCGCCAGAGATCGGCGTCTCGGGGAAGGGCCCCTTCGGGTGGCGCGACCCCGACGACGCGGTACGCGGCGCCGTCCAGCGTGATGCTGCGGCCCACGAGGGCGCTGTCCGCGCCGAAGGCGTCCACCCAGAGAGCGTGGGAGAGGACGACGGCGTCGTCGCGTCCGGGCGCCTCCTCCTCGGGGCCGAAGAAGCGGCCCAGCTCGGGCTCGAGTCCCAGGATCCGGAAGAGCTCGGCCGAGGCCCTCGGGGCGTCCAGCCGCCGCGGCTCGACCCCCGTGGCGAGGTGGACGGTCTCGCCCCGGGTCCAGGCGCCGACGGCTTCGACGACCGTCGGGTACGAGCGGAGGTCCCGGAGGTCCAGGGGCGAGAGGGACGTGGTCGCCTCCGGGTCCTCCCGGGAGCCCGAGTAGACCCTCACGAGCCGCTCGGCGTGGGGGTAGGGGAGACGCCGCAGGAAGGCCGCGTCCGCGACGGCGGCGATGGTGGTGGTCGCTCCCACGGCTACGGCCAGCGTGAGCGCGATGGCCAGCGTCGTGCCCGGCTCCCGGGTCAGCAGTCGCAGCGCCTGGCGAAGATCCCTCCCCAGTCCGTTCATCGCACCCTTCCTCCCCTGGATCCGCTCCTGAAGCTCCCTCGCCCGTTGCAGAACCACGGCCACCGCGAGGGAGGTGGCCTCGCGCAGATACCAGACCTCGTCCCCCGCCCGGGGGCCCATCCCCGAGGGCCGTTCCCCTCGACGTCTCGAGCGCTCCTCCTCCAGGTCGCCGAGGGCGTCCTCTTCGTCCGGCCGCAACAGCCAGGACAGGAGTCCCCGGACGACCCGGGAGCTCAGGGGCGGACTCACGCGCCGGCCAGCAGGTCGTCGAGCCCGGCCCGCATCCGGTCCAGGTCCCGCGTGGTGGCTCGCACCTCCGCCAACCCCGCCTCGGTGACCGTGACGAAGCGCTTGGCCCGTCCGCCTCGCTCGGGCGTCGGGTCCCCGAGCTCGCTGGCCAGGAATCCCTTCGCCTCGAGGCGGCGAAGGGCGGTGTAGATGGCTCCACGGGTCAGACGACGGCCGGTGCGGTCCTCGATCTCGTCCCGGACCGAGACGCCGTACGCGGCGTCCCCCAGGCGCAGGGTGGCCAGCAGGATCAGCGTTTCCAGCTCGCCGAGGGCGCTCACGTGGTCTCCGGTGCGAAGGGGCGTTCGGGGGGTTTTAGTCTACGACGTCTACAAAACCGAAAAGGTTGGGACCGGTCCTTCCGTGGGGGGTCGTCATTGTGGTCCGGGGCGCTGACGTGTAACGTGGGTTAACGTTAGGTGTTCCGGGGCCCCGCCCCGGGTGGGGCCCCATCCTTCCCTCCCGAGATGGAGCCTGCCATGGACACCCGAGGGACGGTCTGGAAGTGGCGTTCGTCCACCGTCCTCCTCCTGGCCAGCCTGACGGCCTGCGGGGGTGGGGACGGAAGCACGGACGTCGAGGACGGAAGCGGTGCCACGCTACGGGGAACGGTCGTCCTCTTCCAACCGCTGGCCGTGAGCCCGGCGGGGGGCGGGGCCGCCGGGGCGAGCTTCGTGCCGACACCGCCCCTGGCGACCGCCGCCGAGGGCGTGGAGGTCCGGATCGGCGGCGGGGCGACGACGACCGACGCGAGCGGGGGCTTCACCCTCCAGGACCTGCCGCTGGGGGACCAGGCGGTCCGGTTCACCAAGGACGGCTCCACCGGCACGTACTCCCTCGACGGGATCGAGGCCAACGAGAGCTTCGTCCTCAACGGGATCGTCGTGAGCGGCACCGAGGTCGCCACCGAGCATACCGGGACCTGGGTGGGGACGGGCGGATCCACCGACCCCGGGAGCCAGGGACAGATGGCCCTGACGATGGTCATCGAGGCCAGCGGGAACGCGATCTCGGGGACCGCGTTCATCCCGCCCCCCGACAGCACCACGTGGTCCTTCACCGGTACCGAGGACGGGAGCGGCGTGGAGGTGACCTTCTCGGTCCTGGACACGAAGAGCGAGTGTGCCGCCGGCGGCGAGCTCCTCGGCACCTTCTCGGCCGACACCCTCAGCGGCACGTTCGTCGAGGTCAACCCGCCCGCGGGGTGCGGGCCCCCGGAGAACGGGATCTTCAGGGTCGTGAAGCAGTAGGGGCGGGGGAGGGGAGCTGGAGGACGCCGGTGGCGTTCGAGGACTACCCTTCCGGCTCGAACCGCAGCACGTACCGGACCTGGAACAGCAACCGGC
>JASFUL010000403.1:0-5478 GCA_050050315.1 Gemmatimonadota bacterium | reverse complement strand
CCACACGATCACGCCCAGCACCAGCACCAGGAGCATCCACTTCGTGTACGGCGTGTACCGCTCGGCGCCGGGGATCCGCCCCATCCCCACCCACAGGTAGTAGTTGCCCGCCAGGAAGAGGATCCCGATCAGGAAGGCCTGCACGATCCAGAGCCAGCTCATGAAGCCGCCCATCATCGTGATGCCCATCTGCTGGTTGAACTCGTAGATCTCCCGGCCGAGGTAGTAGCCGGCGAAGGGGAGCACGATGAGAGCGCCGATGGCGATGAAGTTCCCGACGTAGCCCATCCAGTCGTAGTGGGCTCGCTCCTCGTCGGTCTCGGCCACGAGGAAGCGATACGCCGCGTACGCCCCGACGATGGCGCCGCCGAACACGACGTTGGCGATGAGGCGGTGGATGTTGATGGGCATCCACGTCGCGTTGGCGAAGGCGCTCCAGAACCGCACCATCGAGGGCGCCGTATCGGGCGTGACCTCGGCGGGAGGGCTCATCATGTACGTCAGCCACGAGTTGGCGATGAACATGACGAGGGTGCCGAACAGGTTGAGCAGGATGCCCAGCCCCCAGTGCACCCACTTCGCCCGGCCCTCCTTCCACCGCTCCCACCCGTAGTAGTAGAGGTAGAGCGTGAACGACTCGAAGAAGAACAGCCCCACGTAAACCCACATCGACGGCGCGAAGACTTCGGCGAGGTAGGTGGTGACGCCGGGGTACAGGGTGATGAGGCCGAAGGTCAGCAGGCCGCCCCAGATGGCCGTGGCCGAGTACGCCACCAGCAGGAGCCGGGTGAACTCCTTGGCCAGCCGGTCGTAGCGCTCCTCGCCGCCGAAGATGCCGATGGCCTCGGCCACCACGGCGAACATCGGCACGCCGAGCACGAAGGCCGCGAACAGCAGGTGGACCTGGGCGGTGATCCAGATGGCGGCCCGGCTTCCGATGATGGGGAAGTTGCCGTACGCGTCGATCGTCACCTGGTCCGCCGCGCCGGCCGCCTGCCCGAGGAGGGCGTCCGGCAGGACGAGCAGGAGGAGCACGGCGAGCGCCGGGAGCGCGAGGCCGAATCCCTGCGAGCGGGTCTTCACGCGTCCGCCCCCTTCCCGTTCCGTCGGTCCCGGAGGAAGTTCGGGAGCCGCTTCGAGAAGTCCACGGGCAGCGAGCGCCTCACCTGGGCCAGGACCTCGGCGTCCACGCGGGCGTGGCCCCGCTCCCGGGCGAACGCCTCCACCCGCTCGGTGATGACACCCCGAACGAACGAGGGCGCCCGCTCGAGGCGCCGGCGTGCCTCGTCGGTCCACGAGAGCGCGGGCTCCGCCGGCGCACCGTACGTGGCGGTCGCCCTTGGCTCGACGGCCTCCTCGAAGCCCGGAGGCTCGTACGCGCAGGAGGGGTCGGGGCCCATGAGATCGCCGGTCTCGGCGTACGCCCGGGCACGGCACCCGCCGCAGACGTCCCGGTACCGGCAGTCGCCGCACTTGCCACCGAGCCGACCGGAGCGGATCCGGCGGAGGACCGGCGAGGTCCGCCACACGTCCCCGAACGCGTCCCGGAGCAGGTCGCCCGCCACGACGGGGGTGTAGGGACACGGGGTGAGCTTCCCCTCGGGAGTGATGCGGGCGTAATGGACGCCGCAGGGGCAGCGCGTCGAGTAGTTCAGGAGCGGCGACCCGTCGTCGGCGTCCACGGCGTGACGCATGATCTGCGGCTGGCACTTCGAGCGGACCATCATGCGTCCCCGGTACGTCCCCTCGGCCGCGAGGAGCCGTCGGAGCACGACGTCGTTCTCTTCGGGCGAGAGGCCCCGCATCCCGCTCCCGCGCCCCGTCGCCACGAGGAAGTAGACGTTGAAGGCCACGGCGCCGGCGTCCGCCGCCCACGCCAGGAGCTCGTCGAGCTCGTCCACGTTGCCCCGGGTCACCGTGGTCTGGACGATGAAGTCCAGCCCCCGGGACCGGCAGCGCTCCACCGCGGCGAGGGTCGCCTCCAGGGAGCCGGCGCCACCCCTCCCGCCGTGGACGTCGGGGCCCGCGGCGGCGTTCCGGAAGCGGTCGTGGTAGCCGGCCCGCAGCGAGTCGACGCTCACCGCGACGCCCCGCACCCCCGCGTCCATGAGGGAGCCGACGCGGGCGTCCGTGAGACGGGTGCCGTTCGTGCCGACCACGACCGTCGCGCCCCGCCCCGCGGCCCGCTCCGCCAGCGTCTCGAGGTCGTCGCGGAGGAGGGGCTCGCCGCCGCTCAGGATCAGGACCGGCGACGGGTTCACGTCGAGGACGTCGTCCAGCACGCCGAGGGCCGTGGAGGTGTCGAGCTCGTCCTCGCCGCCGTGCCACGAGCCCGCCGAGATGTAGCAGTGGGCGCAGGCCAGGTTGCAGCGGCGGGTCAGGTTCCAGGCGACGACGTGGGGGGTGGGCACCCCCCCCTCGACATCGCCGACGGGCTCTCCCTCCGGCGCGAAGGCCCCGGCGGCCGCGGCCACGGGAAGACGCATGCTCAGTCGCCCTCCACGGGCGTGGACTCGCGCCTCGCCAGGGTCTCGACGGCCCGCTTCGCCTCCTCGGGCGTGACCATGCGGAGGTCCACCGGGCACTTCTCGGCCTCCTCCGCGACGTCGCGGATCGGGCAGCGGGTGACGCCGTTCGCCTTCGCCTCCTCGATGAACCGCCGCATCTCGGGCGTCATCCCGTCCACGCCCTCCGCCTGGGCCCGGAGCTGCTTGGTCTGCAGCTCGCGGAACATGACGAGCATCGTGTCCATGTCGAACTCGTCGGCCTCGATCATGGCCTGCTTGTTCTCGTCCATGACCCGGGTGGTGATGCGCCAGAGCCCGTGCTCGCGGGCGAAGCGCTCCACCGTATTGCGCGCGAGCGGACGCGCGATGAGCGGTACCTGGCCGAGGCGCGCGAACGCCTCGTTGGTCCAGGTGACGGGGTCCGACGCGGTCCACTCGCGCTCCTGGACGTGTCCGGTATACGGGCACTTCGTCGAGATGGTGGGCACGTCCGGCTCGGGGTCCGCGTCGTGGCCCTCCACCCGGGTCCGCTTCATCGCCTCTCCGGCCTTCACCTCGGCCAGGGCGAGCTCCTCGGCGGTGCCGATGCCCATGATGAGCTGCATGTGCGTCGGCAGGAGCTTCTGGATCGCTTCGTCCAGGCGCTGGTTCGTCACCATGGGCAAGCCGTCCGAGCCGAGCGGCGGGACGGGGGCCCCGACGGTCGTGGACCCGCCGTTCGTCGCGGGTCCGTCCGCGCCGCCCACCAGGTCGGCGAGCCGGCCCTCCCCCGAGTACGTCCCGTTCGAGCGTCCCCCGTAGTTGTCCAGGACGAACTCCTCGACCGCCTTGCGGGCGATCCCGAGGGCGAAGGGGGGCACGCGGAGGATCCGGACCTCGGCCTCGGGGGCCCACTCGAGGCCCTTCTCCCCGTCCTCTTCGATCCACGGGATCTCGTCCGGCCGCACGTCGGTCGTCCCCGTGAGGAGGACGTTGCAGGGAGCCAGCCGGACGAGGTTGGCCGCCTGCGACCCCATGTCGGTGCCCTCGATGCGGTGTCCGCCGTGACGGGCGAGGATCAGCAGGTCGGGCTCGACCTCCTCGACCCACTGGAGGATGCACTGGAAGGGCTTGCCGATGAGGATCTGGGTCTCGAGCTCGACCTCCGGGTACTCCCCGGCCATCACCTCGGCCCGCTTCAGGTTGGCCTGGCAGAGCTTGAGGAGGCCCTTGTCGATGATGTTGTTGTGGAGCTCCTCCTGCTCCTCGAACTTGAAGACCTTCGACGCCTGGACGCTGAGGACGTCCTTGATGTTGCCGAATACCGCGTGGTGGTACTCCACGTCGAAGGCGCTGCAGACGAAGAGCCGGGCGTCGAACTCCCGGGCCATCTCGAGGGCGACCCGGAGCGCCTTGTACGCGTACGACGACCCGTCCACGCACACCATCCACCGCCCCCCGGCCAGGGGCCGATCGTTGCGGACGGCCATGACGTCCTTCTCGACCCCCCGCAGGACCCGCTCGACCACGCCGCCGAGCTGGCTGAAGGGCTGACGACCGATGCCGTGCGCGCCCATGATCACGAGGTCGTAGTCGCGCCCGCTGGCTCCGGCGAGCTTCTCCTCCTGCTCCTCGTCCTCGGCGACGATCCGGCCATCGTCTCCCAGGCGGACGTCGCTCCGGCCGCGCTCCCCGCCGTCGTACTTGTCGGCGATGTTCGGGTCGAAGCCGATGAGGCTCGGCAGCCGCCCCTCCCCCCCGTTCGCCTCCCGGACGATCTCCTCGAAGTTGATTCCCTCGAGGAGCTGGCGGGTCAGGGGCACGCCCGCTTCCCTGCACCGCCGCTCCGTCTGGTCCAGGAACGAGTCGCTGATGAGCTGCAGTCCCTTCTCGATCAGCTTGTCGTGGACCTTCCGCTGCCGCTTGATCTCTTCCGGCGTCTGGAAGCGGGCGGGCAGCCCCGTCTCGAGCTGGCGGAAGCGGACGTCGTGGAGCCGGGCGGCGTAGACGTGATTGCCCGTGATCCTCCCGCCGGACCGCCTGCAGATCTCGATGGCACGGCTCGCGGCCGCGTTCGAGTGATCCGAATTGTCGACCGGCAGGAGGACTTCACGGTACATGGGCGCCTCGGGTCTCCGGGTCCACGACCTCCCCGGGACGCACGAGGCCTGAGGATGCAAGGAGGTCGAGGGTGGCTCCCGCGAAGCGGTCCACGGCCCCGGCTCGCACCGGGGCTGGGCTCATCGATCCGTTGCACCGCTCGGGAGCTCGTCCGTCACGGCAAGAGGCTGACGACTGTTGTCTATCCAGAACCGGGCACGAGCCCGGTGGGCTGGTTCGGTCGTGTTGCGACCCGCGCCCGAGATGCTGCGAGAGGGGAGGCGGGAGGAGGGGCGACCCTCATCTTATGTGGAGCGGCTCGGAACCGCTCGTACTTCGGGTCGAGAGTGATTGGAAAACGGGTGGCCCTCTTCGGGGGGTGAGTATATCGGGGCCCGTCTCCGGGTGTCAAACGGGGCCGGGATCGTCCGTGGAAAGGCGCCTTAGGAGCACCGGGGAGGCGATCCAGGTGGCCGCCAGGAACGCCGCCGCGGCGGCCAGGGCCGGCCCGACGTTTCCGCTCGATCCGGCCATGCCGAGCGCATGGAGGAGGGACTCGTGCAGCGGCCGCAGGGGCGTCCAGGTCTCGGCGCCGGCCTGCCACGTCCCGGGAGCGGGAGTGCGGAAGACGCCCCCCAGGTGGAGGAGGAGGAGGGCCGCCACCGCGCCGAAGAGGGCGGCCTCGGCATGCGATCGCGCCGCCGCCGCGATCCAGGCCCCCAGGGCGTTGCCCACCGCCAGCCCGACCAGCAGGGCCGCCACGACGCCGGCCACCCCGACCGCGCCCGCGCGCCACGTCAGGAGCAGGACCGCGGGGAGGAGCTGGAGCAGGTCCAGGGCCGACTGGGCGGCCAGGCGCCCGGCGAGGAAGCTCCGGGGCGGCACTCCGGCG
>JASFUL010000402.1:0-5479 GCA_050050315.1 Gemmatimonadota bacterium | reverse complement strand
GGGCGGGAACCGTGGTGGTGGCCGGGGGCTCGGTGGGCTCGTCGGCCCTCCTGCTGCGCTCGGGTCTCGCCGAGGCGCTGCCCCGGCTGGGTCACGGCTTCACCTGCCACCCCGCCTTCATCCTGGTGGCCGAGCATCCACGTTCCCTCACGAACGACGTCGGCCATCCCAAGAGCTACTACCTGGATCGGGCCGCCGAGGAGGGGTGGGTGCTGGAGACCTGCATGTACTTCCCCTTCGTCACGGCCAAGAACCTGACCGGCTTCGGACCCGAGCACAGCGCGTTCATGCGGGCCTTCCCGCGCCTCCAGATGATCCTGGTGCTGGCCGCCGACCGGGCGGTCCCGGGAAACCGGGTCGAGGTCGACGACGAAGGACGGCCCGTGGTGCGCTACACCTTCACCGACGCCGTGCGGGAGAGCCTCGCCGCGGCCACCCGGGCCGCCGCGCGGATCTTCTTCGCCGCGGGGGCCGAGCGGGTCCACGCCCCTCTCGCCGATCCGCCCCTGGTCGAGCGCGGCGAGGCCGATCGTCTCGACGGACGCGTCCGGGCCGCCCACTTCCTTCCGGGGCGCACGAGCGTGTCGGCCGCCCATCTCATGGGCGGGTGCGGCATGGGGGGCGACGCGGGCGACTCGGTCACCGACTCCCGCGGTCGCGTCCACGGCGTGCCGTGGTTGCGCGTCGCCGACTCCTCGCTCTTCCCGGACTCCGTCGAGATCAACCCCTACCTGACCGTCATGGCTCTCGCCGACCGGGTCGCCGAGGGCGTCCTGGAGGAGCGCGGCGCGTGACACGGACCGGCGCCGAGATCGTCGTGCGGGCGCTCGAGGACGAGGGCGTGGCGCTCGCGTTCGGGATCCCCGGCACCCACAACATCGAGCTCTACGACGCCCTCGCCGCATCCGACCGCGTGCGGGTGGTGCTCGTGACCGACGAGCAGAGCGCGTCCTTCGCCGCCGACGGGGCCTGGCGGGCGTCGGGGCGCCTGGCGTGCGCCAACCTGGTGCCGGGAGCGGGCCTGACCCACGCCCTGAGCGGCGTGGCCGAAGCGTTCATGGACAACGTTCCCATGCTCGTGCTCGGGTGCGGGATCCGGCGCGACACGGGCAGGGCGTACCAGCTGCACGACGTGGATCAGCAGGCGCTGGCGGCTCCGGTGACCAAGGGGACCTTCCTCCCGACGGCGGGCCCGGATCTCTACGGGGCCGTGCGCGAGGCGTGCCGGCTGGCCCGGACGGGGGCCCCGGGGCCGGTGTTCGTGGAGGTCCCGGCCGACCTCTACCTCTTCCGCCACGACGTGGAGCCGCGGGGGGACGTCGCCGTGGGGACCGGCGAGGAAGCGGAGGGGTGGGCCGGCCTGCCCGAGGGGACCGGGCCCGTGGACGAGGCGGCCGTGGAGCGAGTCGTGGAGCTCGTGCGGGCGGCACGGAGGCCCCTGCTGTACGTGGGTGCCGGAGCCGCCGGGGCCACGGGCGAGGTCCGGGCCCTGGCGGAGCGGCTGCAGGCGCCCGTCTCGACGACGTTCCAGGGGAAGGGGGTCTTTCCCGAGACCCACACGCTGTTCCTGTGGCCCGGCTTCGGGAACGCCGCGCCGCCCTTCGCCCGGCGGGTGGCCGGCTGGTGCGATCTCACGCTGGCCGTGGGGTGCCGGTTCTCCGAGGTGGGCACCGGGAGCTACGGGCTCGAGCCGCCGGGTCCCCTGGTGCACGTCGACATCGACTCCGACGTGCCCGGGCGGAACTTCCCGGCCGACGTGGCCGTGACGGCGGACGCGGGCGCGTTCCTGCGGATGCTGCTGGAGCGGCTCGAGGCGGAGCGGGTGCGGAAGGAGGCCGACGAGGAGCTGCTCGAGGAGATGCGGGAGGGCCACCGGGAGGTGTGGGAGGAGTGGATGGACGACGTGGGACGCGGCCGGGTGACCCCGGCCCACCTGCTCCGATCCGCCCAGGACGTCTACGGGCCCGACACCGTCTTCACGACCGACAGCGGCAACGGGACATTCCTGGCCGTCGAAGTCCTGCGACTGGAGCGACCGGGGAAGCTCCTGGCGCCGGTCGACTACTCGTGCATGGGGTACGCCGTGCCCGCCGCCGTCGGGGCGAAGCTCGCCCGCCCCGACTGCCCCGTCGTCGCCCTGGCCGGCGACGGAGCCTTCCTCATGACGGGGCTCGAGACGCTGACGGCCGCCGAGGAGGGGCTCGGGATCGTGATTCTCGTCCTGCGCGACCGCGAGCTGGGCCAGATCTCCCAGTTCCAGTCGACGGCGATGAACCGGAAGGTGGCCAGCACGCTGCCGGACTACGACCTGGAGGGCTTCGCCCGGGGGGTGGGCGCGGCGTACATGACGGTGCACGGGGACGACGAGGTCGTCGACGGGCTCGAGGCCGCCGGGAAGATCGCGGCCCGCGGACGTCCCGTGCTGGTCGGCGTGGAGATCGACTACTCCCGGCGGACCTGGTTCACGCGGGGGGTCGTGAAGACGAACCTGCTCCGCCTTCCCCTCGCGGATCGGGTGCGGTTCGTCGGTCGGGCGGTGACGCGGCGGTTCACCGGATAGATCCCGGGTCCCGGCCGGCCCGGGATGCCGGGGCCCCGCCTGCGACCCCGACCGGGGCCCCGCTTCGCTCCCGGTGCGGCGACGTGCTATGTTGATCGTTCAAGCCACACAACGGAGCCGCCCCCCCACAGCCCGGACCGACGGCGCTCGCCCAGCCGAGCCCGGCCGGCCCGGCGAGCTGCATTCCGTCGAGGTGGGAGAGGATCCGTGGACCACCGGCACATCCCGAGCTCACGCCGCCTCGCGGCGGAGGCGCCCGTCCGGGGCTTCCTCTTCTACGTCCGGGGCACCGGGACCCAGCGGGTCCTGGAGGCCGAGGGGGACGCCGAGGGCTCCCTCGGCCGCTCCCTCTCGGCCGTCCGAGGGGATCCGCTCCTCTGGTCCCGCCTGCTCCACCGCGACGACCGGGTGCGTGTGGCGGAGGCGACCGCGTCCCTCGGGGACGGTTGGGACGCGACGGTCGACTATCGGGTGGGCACCCCAGACGGCGGGATCCGCTGGATCCGCGACACGTTCCGACTCCGGCCCGGGCGTCCCCACCAGGTGGTGGGCGTGCTCCGGGACGTCACGGCCGAGCGGAGCCTGGCCGAGCAGGTGGCGGGCCTGGAGGACCGGGCGTGGCGGTCCCAACGGATGGAGGCCCTCGGCGCGCTCGCGGCCGGGGTGGCCCACGACTTCAACAACCTGCTGACCACCATCCTCACGTCGGCCCACCTGCTCGGCGACGACGAGGAGCTGTCCAGGCAGGGGCGTTCCGACCTCGCCCTGATCCTGGAGGCGGCGACCCGCGGCAGCCGAATCGTCCGGCAGATCCTCCGTTTCGCCCGCAGGGGCCGGGACTTCTCCACGGCCGAGGTAGACGTCGGCCCGACGGTCGAGGACCTCCGACCGATCATGGAGCGGAGCCTGGGCGTCGACCACGCGCTGACCGTCCGGGCCGAGGGCGACCTGCCGGCGGTCCGGTGTGACCCGGCCCAGCTCGAGCAGGTGCTGCTGAACCTCGTCGTCAACGCCCGGGACGCCATGCCCGACGGCGGCACGGTCGACGTCGCCGTGGAGCGCGAGGAGCCGGACGAGGCGGTGTCGGCCGAGGGCCGCGTCCTGCCCGCCGGGTCCTACGTCGTGCTGCGCGTACGGGACACGGGGGTCGGGATGGGCGACGGCGTCCGGGAGCGGATCTTCGAACCGTTCTTCACCACGAAGGAGGGGGAGAGCGGGAGCGGCGTGGGGCTGTCCACCGTCCGGCGGATCGTGGCCGGGTACGGCGGAGGCGTGACGGTGGACTCGGAGCCGGGACGGGGGACCACCTTCGGCATCTGGCTTCCGGTGGCGGCGCGTGCCACCGGCGTGCTGCCGGGGGTAGCCCGAACCGGACGCCGCGGCTCTCGGATCCTGGTGGTGGAGGGTGACCCCGACCTCCGGCGGGAGACGCTGCGGACGCTGGGCGCCGACGGGCACGTCGTGGTGGCGGCGGAGAGCGCCACCGAGGCTCTGCGGCTCTTCGACCGGTCGGGGCCACCCTTCGAGCTGGCCATCGTCGATTCGGTGCTGCCGGACCGGCAGGGCAGGGAGCTCCTGGGGGCGCTGGTGCGGCGCGCGCCGCGGCTGGCACGGATGGTCCTGGAGCGGGGGGGCGGGCCCGCCTCCTCGCCGGCGGGGAACGAGGTCGTGGTGCTCCGGGCTCCCTTCACGTCCGAAGAGCTCCGCGCGGCCGTGGCGCGGGCGACGGACGACGACGGGCCGACCCGCGCCTACCAGCCCTCGGCGGTCCAGTAGACCACCAGGCCGCACAGGACGTCGTCGATGTCGGCGTAGCGGCGGAGCTCGGGCGGCACCTCGCCGATGGAGCGGTAGTACTCGACCGCCACGATGTCGCGACCCTCCAGCGTCTCGAGCACGGAGTCCTCGAAGGCCGCGGCACCGGCCACCCTGCCCCCGTTCCCGGCCCAACGCCGGACCTGCACGCCGTTCACCATGAAGGCGACGCAGCCCTGGCCCAGGTAGGTGCGGACGTTCGGCACCGGCCGGCGCTGGCCGAAGCGCCAGCTGAGCCACGTCTCCTCCTGGCCGCGGAGCACGTCCACCGGGTGGATGGGGTCGATGGAGTCGACCATCGCGGGCGTGAGGAAGACCCCCTCGCCCCACGCCTCCATATGGCGGTAGAAGCGCGAGCGCCCGAGGTCGCTGCGGGCCGTCACGTAGAGGGGCGCCACCGGGATGACGCGTATGCCCATCCACAGCTCGACGGTCACCGTGTCCTGCGGGGAGACGTGGAGCGGGCGGGAGAGGACCGTGCGCCAGCCCAGGCGCCGCCCCTCCAGCTGGACGGTGGCCGAGTCGGGCAGGTCGAAACTGAAGGAGCCGGCGGTATCCGTGACGACCCGCTGTACGCGGACGCTGTCGACGAGGAGCGCGACCTCGACGTCGGGCAGACCCACCTCGGTGCTGTCGTCCACCACGTGGCCACGGATGACCTGGGCGGGAGCGCGGGCGGGGGCGACCACCAGGACGAGCGCGGCCGCCGCCGCGACGGCGGCGACGCTGCTCAACCCGGGTCTCGCCGCCCCGGCGCCCCCCGCGGTGGTCGGGTCACGGCGCGCCGGGCGGCTCCATGGTGAGGAGGGCCGCGTACAGGTCCATGGCGTACCACAGGTTCGCGATGCGGAGGTTCTCGTCGGGCGCGTGCTGGTTGTCGTCGTGGTTCGCCACCGGGACGATCACGGCCGGGCGGTCGAGGACGTCCGTGAACAGGTAGAGGGGCAGCGATCCGCCGAGGGTCGGCAGCAGCACCAGCTCCCGGTCGTCCGGCGGAAGCGCGGCGCTGTTCGCGGCCCGTCGTGCGGCGGCGATCACGGCGGGCACGCCGGGCGCGTCCATGGGCGTGCGCGAGGCCGGGTAGCCGCCCCCCCGGAGCACCTT
>JASFUL010000401.1:0-5510 GCA_050050315.1 Gemmatimonadota bacterium | reverse complement strand
GATCGCTTCGCGCCCCGGCACTGGACCGCCCGTCACGTCGTCGGCGTCCTCCGGGACGAGGCCGACGTCGAGCACGTGGTGCGACTCCGCCTCGTCAGCGGCGAAGGGTGACGGCCCGGGACGGGACCCGGCGGGACCGACCCGGCGGCCTGGTCGGGGTCTGTATGCTGGTGGCGATGCTCACGCTCGCGGCGTCCTCGGCGGGACTGTGGCTGCGGGGGGACGGCTCGTTCGAGACGGTGGAGAGCGTCCGGGGCGAGCGCTACGAGATGGCGACGACCGGCGTGTACGCCTGGAACGCCCGCCAGGTCGTGGTCGAGGGGATCGGCTGGGACGCCTTCACGCTCGTCATCGCGGTGCCGGCCCTGCTTCTCGCCCTGCCCACCCTCGCCCGGGGCTCCCTCCGGGGCAGGCTCTTCACGGTGGGCGTCCTGGCCTACCTGTTCTACCAGTACCTCATGTACTCCGTGACGTGGGCGTTCGGACCCCTCTTCCTGCTCTTCGTGGCCATCTACGCCCTGAGCCTCGTGGCGATCGTCTGGATCGTCTCCACGATCCCGCTGGCGCAGCTCCCGGGCCGCCTCTCGGACCGTTTTCCGCGCCGGGGGATGGCGGTGCTGTCGTTCGTCCTCGCCGCCGCGCTGGTCTCCATGTGGCTGTTCCGGATCGTGCGCGCGCAAGAGAGCGGCGTCCAGGGCGTCCTCCAGGGCCAGACCACCCTCGTCGTCCAGGCTCTGGATCTGGGGCTGGTCGTCCCCCTGGCCCTCTTCACGGGTGTGACGGCCTGGCGCGGGCGCCCCGTCGGCTACCTGCTCTGCTCCACCGTGGTCGTGAAGGCGTTCGCCATGGCGTCGGCCATCTGCGCGATGCTCCTGGCGACCCAGGTTCTCGGAGGCGAGCTGGCGGTCCCGCCTCTGGTGTTCTTCGGGGCGGCCGCGGCCGCGTCGGCCTGGCTCGGGGTGCGGATGTACCGGAGCGTCCGGGCCGCGCCGTAGGGCCGGATGGGCGGGGAGCATCCCGGAGTGACCCGCTAGGCTGTCCTGATTCAGAATTGACGCTACAGAGCGTCGTCGACCCCCGCGGGCACGAACCGGCAGCGATCTTCTCGAGGGCGAGGACCAGCCGGCCCTCGAAGACATCGGGGCCGGGACGAGAGCCCCTTCGTCGCTGCGACGCGGTGGCTGACGTCGCGCTTTCCCCCGCTCGGAGAGGAGAAGCGCAACCGGGCGGGCGGGACTCGCTGCACCGTCGCGCTTTCCCCGGCTCGGAGGGGAGAAGTCCTGGCGCCGTCACCGGGGAGACGCCACTCTGGTGGGTTCCGTGAATTCTCGGGAGGGAACCATGAAGAGCCAGCGCACGTTCGGCCTCGCGCTGCTCGCCGGGGCGTGGGCGGCCACGCTGTCGGCCTGCGGCGGAGAGGAGCGGCCGGCGCGCGGCGAGGGCGGGGAGGCCGCGGAACCGGCTCCGTGGTCGATCGAGCGGGCGGAGGTGCTCTTCACCGGGCGGCGGGGTGGGTCGTCGGACCTGTACGTCCTGCACCGCGCGACGGGCGACACCGTCCGGCTGACGCGCTTCGGCGAGCGCGGACGCGGCGCCAACGCGCCCGCCCTCTCGCCGGACGGCCGTCGCGTCGCGTTCCAGGTCCGCCGGGAGTCGGACTTCGAGATCCACGTCGGCGAGCTGAACGGGGAGACCTCCATCGACGTCACCGACCACCCGGAGTGGGACGTCAACCCGGTGTGGGACCCCGGCGGCACGAGGCTCGGCTTCATGTCCACCCGGGGCTTCGAGCTGGGGGGCATCGGCCCGTTCCCCGGGCACGTCTACGTGCTGGACCTGACGGACGGATCCCTCCGGCAGGTCACCCGGGAGCCTCTCACGTCGTCGCTGGGCCCCAGCGACTGGTCCGCGGACGGCTCGTCCATGCTCGTGGCCCGCGCGTCGGGAGACGGCGACATCGACGTGTTCCTCCTGGACGTCGAGACCGGCGCCGAAGCCCGCCTGACCGACGGGCCGGCCTCGGAGTACTCGGCGGTCTTCTCCCACGACGGCGAGCGGATCGCGTACCACGCGGAGCTCGGCGGTGAATCCCAGATCGTCGTGGCCCGCCGGGATGGTGGGGAGCCCCGGGCCGTCACGTCGGGGCCGGGACTCCGGTACGTCCCCCAGTGGTCGCCGGACGACGCGTGGATCCTCTTCACGGCGAGCGAGGACGGGGAGCAATACGATCTCCGGGCGGTGCGGGTGGAGGACGGCGTCGTGGTCGACATCGTCGCGACCCCGGAAGACGACCGCGAAGGCGTCTGGATCGACGTAGGATCAGGGCCGCCGGTACACGTCCCGTAGACCGCGGGTCAGGGCGGGCGGCACGACCGACGTGTGGGACTCTCCCTCGAGCACGTGGGTGCTCAACCGCAGGGAGGGGTGCTCCCGGCCCTTCAGGCGCGCCTCGAGGCGTCGCACGTTCGTGATCATCTCGAACGGAGCGAGCATCGGGATCCGGGGGTCCTCCTCCAGGGAGCCCACCGCCAGCACCAGGTCCCCGTCGACGTCCCGGAGCGCGTCGACCGAGTCTGCCTCGAGGTCGAACAGAAGCCGGTCGCCCCACCAGAGGGCGGGGCTCGTGGCGATCCAGGCGTCGAAGGCGTCGGGTCGTCGCAGGAAGGCCCACAACGTGAAGAGTCCCCCGAGGGACGATCCGAAGAGCGTGGAGCGCCCACCGTCGACCGGGTATCGTTCGGAGACGAAGGGCGCCACCCGGTCGAGGAGGAACGCGAGGAAGGACCCCGCCCCTCCCAGCCGGTGGCCTGCCGGAAGCGTGGGCTCACGCGCCCCGGGAAGCGTCCGCGCCATGGATTCGAAGCCCGAGTCGGCGGTGGGCGTGAAGTCCCGGGCCCGGAGCTCGCCCTGCAGCGCCGGATCGACCGTGGCGTAGCCTACGCCGACCACCAGCAGCGGCGGCAGCTCTCCGTACAGCTGGTGCATGACGCGGGTCATCTCCACCGCCGTCCCGAACCACAGGTCCGCGTCCAGGAGGTACAGGACGTCCCGGGGTCCCGGTGGGAGCGGCCGCATCCCCGCGACGGGATGGGCCACGCGGATCTCGAAGTCGGTTTCCGCCGAGTCGTGGCGCAGGACGTGCGCCTCGGTGGCGGGCAGGGTGACGGGGCGGGTCTCCGCGGGCATGGCTCTCTCCTTCCGTGGTCGTATGGGCTTCCGGGATCGAGGCTAGCGCCTCACCCGACGTGAGGGTCAAGGGATCGGGCCCTGGCTTTCGAGGTCGTCGCGAGGCACTTTTGGTGGGATTGCTCCCGTCCGGCGCCGCCTTCCCCGGGGCAGCCCGGAACGAGCCTGCCCCCCGGGGCCCAGCCCACGTCATCCTTCGGTCGGGATCGGTCGCCATGCATGACGGTCCGAGCCGCCAGCTCGCCGCGATCATGTTCGCGGACATCGTGGGCTACACGGCCCTCATGCAGGGGGACGAGGACCTCGCCCTCGCCAAGCGCGATCGCCAGCGCGAGGTCCTGGCCGAGCTGGTCCCCCGGCATCACGGGGAGATTCTCCAGTACTACGGGGACGGCGCCCTCAGCGTGTTCAACAGCGCGGTCCAGGCCGTCGAGTGCGCGGTGGAGATCCAGCTCGCGCTCCGGGAGGAGCCCGCCGTCCCCCTCCGGATCGGCGTGCACACGGGGGACATCGTCCACGAACGGGACGGCATCGCCGGGGACGGTGTGAACGTGGCCGCCCGCATCGAGGCCCTGGCCGCGCCCGGGGGCATCGTGGTGTCGGGGAAGGTCTACGACGAGATCAAGAACCACCCGTCCCTGTCGGCGGTCCCCCTGGGCCCGGTCCAGCTGAAGAACGTCGGCCACCCCCTGAGCGTCTTCGGGATCTCCACCGAAGGCCTCCCGGTGCCCGAGGAGTCGGAGCTCAGGGCGAAGACGCGGCCCGAGGGCGGGAAGGCGTCCTCCGAGCCACCGTGGGATTGGACCCCGGCCCCCCCGGCCGCCAGCGAAGGCCCGGGGGAGGCCTTCCTCCACCGGATCAGGGACCGGGCCATCATCCCCTGGTCCCTCGTGTATCTCCTGGGTGCCTGGATCGTGTGGCAGGCGTCGGGATTCCTCTCCGAGCACTTCGCGTGGTCCCCGATCGTGCTGAAGGGGATCGGGGTCTTCACGTTCCTGGGGTTCATCCTCACCCTGGTCGTGGCCTGGCACCACGGAGAGAAGGGCCGCCAGCCCGTGAAGGCCTCGGAGGTGGCCATCATCGCGGTCCTCCTGGTCGTGGGCGTGGCGTCGTTGTTCCTGCTCCGGCAGGGGGCGGGGATGGATCGCCAGGCCGAGGTGTCCGGAGTCCATTCCGGGGACCGACCGTCGGTGGCCGTGCTCCCCTTCGACAACTTCAGCCCCGATCCGGACGACGCGTACTTCGCCAACGGGGTCCAGGAGGATCTCACCACGGCCCTCTCCCGCATCCGGGCTCTCCGGGTGCCGGGCCGGTCGTCGGTGGAGCGGTACAGGGAGGGTCGGCCCAACACCCGGGACATGGCGAGCGCCCTGGGGGTCGACTACCTCCTGGAGGGCAGCGTGACGGTGGTGGGCGAGGAGGTCCGGGTCACCGTCCAGCTCATCGAGGGCAGGACGGACCAGCACGTGTGGGCCGAGGAGTACGACTACGCCTTCTCCGTGGACCAGGTGATCGCGGTGCGCAGCGCGCTGGCGCGCGAAGTCGCGGCACGGCTCAGGGCCATCATCACGCCCGAGGAGGAGGCGCGCATCGCGACGCCCGCCACGGAGGTGCCGGAAGCCCTCGAGCTCTACCAGAGGGCTCGCTACCGCTGGAACCGCCGGACGGAGGCGGGGGTCCGCGAGTCGCTGCGCCTCTTCCAGCAGGCCATCGACCTCGACCCGTCGTACGCGGAGGCCTACGCCGGAATGGCAGACGCCTTCCTGGTCCTCTCGAACTGGGGTTGGATCGATCACAGGGAAGGCCATCGGAGGGGGATCGCCGCCGCCGAACGGGCGCTGGCCCTGGACCCTCTGAACGCCAAGGCCCACGCCAGCCTGGGGGCCCTGCACCTCTGGTCCACGCGAGACTGGGAGCGGTCGGAGAGGCACTTCCTGCGCGCCATCGAGCTCGATCACGACTACGCCTACACCCACTACTGGTACTCGGCGCTCCTGAGCGCGCTGGGCCGGCACGAGGAGTCGATTCATCAGGCCCGGGAGGCGGGGGAGCTGGATCCCCTGTCTCCCCAGATCGCCTACGGGCTCTCCCGCAGCCTCTTCCTCGCGAGGGAGTACCGCCAGGCCATCGCCGAGGCCGCGCGTGCGCTGGAGCTCCATCCCGACTACGGCCCCTTCTTCGCCCAGATCTGCCGCTGTCACGTGATCCTGGGGGAGCTCTCCGAGGCGGAGGCGGCCTGCGTCCGGGAGCAGGAGGTGAGTGGAGAGGGGCGCACCCTCAGCATGGCGCTGGTCCGGTCCTACCAGGGCGATCGCGACGCGGCC
>JASFUL010000400.1:0-5511 GCA_050050315.1 Gemmatimonadota bacterium | reverse complement strand
CGGGCCCGCCACGACCTGGGAGAACCGCCGCCGCTCGGCGAGGCGGTCGGCCAGGGACGCCTCACCGAAGCCGATGAATCGCCGCCTGGCCGAGGGGAAGCCGGTCCCGGGGCTGATCTGATCCCCTCACCTTCGGCCCGGCCTCCCGTCCACGTGACGGAGACGATGTCACGAGCAGCCCATGGACCCCCCCGTGAGCTACCGCACGACCAGCGTCACGATCGCCGACGCCTCCACCGACGCCCAGCCCGCGGTCACCACGAGGTCGTAGGAGCCCGGCGCCGTTCCGCCCGACGGCTCCGTGACTCCGTCGTCTCCGCAGGAGAGCGGGGCCAGGAGCAGGATGGCCGACGCGGTGGCGCCCAGGACGAGTGCCGGCAGCCGTCGACCTGCCGGCGCGGCCCTCGGCCGGAAGACCCACCCCGACAGCGCGGCCATGAGACCGAGGAGCGCCAGGAGCGGGAGCCACCCCCGTGGGCGGCCGGCGGGCGCTCCGGGAGCCACTCGAGGGAGACCGGCAGGGGCGACGGTCGGGACGGTCAGCGTGGCGGTGGCCGCGCCCGTCGAGAGATCGACCTCCGCGGGCTGGACGGTACACGTCGTCCCGCCCGGCTGGCCGGAGCAGCCCAGCGTCGCGGTCCCGTCGAACGTCCCTCCGGCGGTCGTGATCGCGAGAGTGTACTCCGCCGTCTCCCCGGGGGACACGGTGCGTGTCGTGGGGGACGGGGACGCCCCGAGGGTCACCAGGTCGCTGCAGGCGGAGAACTCCGAGGTGCTACCGCCCACGTCGGTCGCCGTCGCCGTCAGCACGGTGCCTTCCACCCCGGAGAAACCGGCCGTCACGCTTCCCGATCCGGACGCGTCGGTGGCGAGGGTTGCCGAGCCCAGCGGGGTGTGTCCCTCGCCGTACCCGCTCTGGTCGCACGCGTCGTTGGAGAAGAAGTCCAGCTCGAACGACCCGCTCGGCGCCCCGAGCAGGGTGGCGCGGACGGCCACGTCCCCGCCGGCCGCGAGGGTCTCGAGCTCCGGGTGGTTCTGATACCCGTTGGGGCCCTCGTCCGAGTCGTCGGGGTCGTTCGGCGTAGCGCCGTCGTTGCCCAGCTCGATCCCGACACCCTCGTTGTCGAAGAACGCGCTGGAGCGGATGGCGTTGCCCGATCCGGCGTTGACCGTCAGCGTTATGCCCCGGCGTCCGTTGTGGGCGATGACGTTGCCACCTCCGGGATCGGGGGATCCCACCTCGTTGTTCTCGGCGCCCTGGATGAGGGCCACCCCGGCCGTGCCGTTCCCGAGGTCCTCGGCGCCGGAGGCGTCCGTGCCGATCCGGTTCCCCAGAACGCGGTTGCCCGTGGATCCCGCGCCCTCGAAGCGGATCCCGTTCCTCCCGTTGCCGGAGATCACGTTGCCAGCCCCGGCCTCGGTCCCGCCGACGGTGTTGTCCGGTGCACCGTAGAAGTGGATCCCGATGGCGTTCGGGACCGGGGAGGTACCGTCCCCGTCCGTCCCGATCAGGTTGCCCACGATCAGGTTTCCGGACGCCCCGGCGCCGTTCACCGCCATCCCGTCCCCGTTGTTGCCGGAGATCACGTTGCCGGCGCCGGGCTCGATCCCGCCGATGACGTTGTCCGGCGCGAAGTTGACGAAGATGCCGAGGTCGTTGCCCAGCGCCACGGTCCCCCCGGCGTCGGTCCCGATCAGGTTTCCCCGGATGATCGTGCCGGTGGTTCCCTCGCCCATGTCGATGCCGGCGAAGAGGTTCCCGGAGATCACGTTGCCGGCTCCGTCCTCCGCGCCCCCGATGACGGTGCCCCGGCTCCAGAGCAGGATCCCGGTCGTCGTGTTGGGGACGGCTGCGCTTCCCGTCACGTCCGTGCCGATGTAGTTGCCGAGGATCCGGTTCTCCGAGGCCTCCGCGTAGGGTAAGAATACTCCGAAATCGTTGCCCGACAGGACGTTGCGGTCCTCCGGATCGGCCCCGCCGATCACGTTGTCCGAGGCCCTTCCGATCACGACACCCGCGTTTCCGTTCCCTTGGGCCGAGGTGCCCGTCACGTCGGTCCCGAGATAGCACCCTTCCACGCGGTTCCCGTCAGCGTCGTCCGCGATCTCGACGCCGGTGCCGTCGAAGCGGTTCACGACCAGGCCCCGGACGGTGCTCCCCGAGCCGAGTAGCACCAGGCCGTGGGTGAACTCGCCCGCCCCGGAGCCGTCCAGCTCGATCACGGGTGCGCCGGCCCAGTCCGGCTCGGTCGTTCCGTCCAGCAGCACGTCGTCGCCGAGGGGGGGAAGGGGGGACGCGGGCCGTATGGTGTGAGGACCGGCTCCCGGAATGTCGAAGGCGATGACGGATGCGCCATCCGCCGAAGACGAGGCCGTCAGCGCCTCGCGCAGGCTGCAGTGCGCCGCGTCGCACGCGCCGTCGTCGACGTCGTCGGTCGTGGTGACGGTGAACGTCTCCTGGCCCGCCGCCGGTCGGGTGCTCGCGAGACACGAGAGGAGTAGGAGGACACCGACGTGCGGTGACCGGAATCGGCACCTGCCCGTGCGTGAGGCGCCCATCATGGCCTCCGGGAGATCGACGGTGACCGCGACCCCGGACGCTCGGGGCCGGGTCCCTGGAGAACGGCCTGCCCCGCGGCACTCGAGCCCGGACGGCTCGCTGGCCCCTCCGGACATTCGTCAACCTACGTCAACCTTCTTCCCGGGGCCATCGTGGCATCCACACCTCCGCGCCCGGGCGGTGTCGGTGTCCCCTGGGTGTGCCCACCTCCGACCGCCGAAACCCGGTCCTCGAGGAGGCCGTAGGAGGCAGGGCCGTTCGGCCGAACCGCGAAGAGGACATATGGGCAAGCTCCTGCAGGACCTGCGCTACGGATTCCGGATGCTGGCGAAGTCCCCCGTCGTCTCCACGGTGGCGGCGCTCTCCCTCGCCCTCGGCATCGCGGCCAACGCGGCGATCTTCGCCGTGCTGAACGCATGGCTCTTCGAGCCTCTTCCGTACGGCGACCCCGACGAGCTCGTCCTGCTGCGTGAGGTGCGGGAGGGGCAGACCATCGAGCTCTCTCCCGGGGCCTCGATCCCCAACGTCCGTGACTACCGGGAAACGAGCGCCCTTCTCGACGACGTGGCCGTGTACGGGGGCGAGAGAGCCAACATGACGGGCCTCGACGTTCCCGAGCAGGTCCAGGTGATGATGGTCACGCCCAACTTCTTCGAGGTGCTGCGCCGCCAGCCCGCGCTGGGCCGGGGCTTCAGACCCGAGGAGGGGGCGGCCGGGACCGGGGACGTGGTGATCCTGCAGGACGACTTCTGGCGTAGCCGCTTCCAGGGCGAGCGGGACGTCCTGGGTCGCACCCTCGAGCTGGACGGCACGACGTATACCATCGTCGGGGTCATGCCCGGCGACTTCGACCTGATCCCCGCGACCGCGCAGCTCTTTCGACCCACCGATTTCGCCGACTTCCGCGAACAGCGCGGCGTCCGCGGGTTCATGGCCTACGGGCGCATGCGCCCGGGTGCGACAGTCGGGCAGGTGCAGGCCGAGCTCGACCCCGTGTCCCAGCGCATCGCCGGGGAGTATCCCGACGCGCAGCGGGGGTGGGTGCTGCGCGTGCAGCCGGCCCGCGAGTTGTTCCCGGGGCCCACGGATCGACGCCTGATCATGATCCTCACGGCCGTGACCCTGTTCGGGCTGATCATCGCCTGCGCGAACGTGGCCAACCTGCTCCTCGGAAAGGCCGAGATGCGACAGCGCGAGGTCTCCGTGCGCAGCGCCCTGGGGGCGGGGCGCGGACGGATCCTGCGACAGTTCGTGACCGAGAGCGTGCTCCTCGGCGTGACGGGTGGCGTGATCGGCACGCTCTTGTCCGTGTGGGTCATCCGGGGCTTCAGCTCGGTGATGCCCGCCGTGTTGCCGGAGGTGTTCTATCCGAAGCTGGACCCGGGCGTTCTCCTCGCGACGCTCGTGATCTCCGTGCTCGCCGGCGTCCTGTTCGGCCTCGCCCCCGCGCTCCACGCGGTCGGCGGGAACCTGGCGGAAGCCCTGAACGAGGGCAGCCGGGGGGGCTCGGTCGGCCGCCGGCGCAAGCGGATCCGGAACGCCTTCGTCGTCGGCGAGTTCGCGGTCGCCCTCGCCCTGCTCGTCGGGGCGGCGTTCCTGACGGAGGCCTTCGCCGGGCTCACCACGGCCGACCAGGGCTTCAACCCGGATGGCCTGCTGACGCTCACGCTCTCCGTCTCGGAAGACCGCTATCCGGAAGACGAGGACGTCGTCCGGTACGAGCGGGAGCTGCTTGCGTCGCTCTCCGACGTTCCGGGCGTGAGCGACGTGGCCGTGATGGCCTCCTTGCCCCGCAGCTTCGGCAATCCCAGGCGGCGCTACACGGTCGACGGACGCCCGGTCCCGGAGCCCAACGAGCGTCCGGAAGCGGGGTTCCAGGCGGTGAGTCCCGGGTACTTCGGGACTCTCGAGATCCCGCTCCTGCGCGGTCGGCTCTTCGAGGCCTCGGACCGCTCGGACGCGCCTCCGGTCGCGGTCGTGAGCGAGGCGCTCGTGGCCCGGGAGTTCCCCGACGAGAATCCCCTGGGTCGACGCATCTCCCTCGAGGAGCGCTCGTTCGAGATCGTGGGCGTCGTAGGGGACATCCTCCAGGACCGGGTGAGTCTGGACGGCACCCGGGGAGAGGCGATCTACCTCCCCCTCGAGCAGCGGCCGCTCCGGAACCCGGCCTTCGCCCTGCGCACCGCCGGCGAGCCGGGCGATCTGGCCGCGGACGTCCGCAGGGCCGTCTGGGACGTCAATCCCGACCAGCCCCTGGCGCAGGTCCGGTCGCTCCAGGCGCACATCGACGAGTCTCTGGCCGCCATCCGGGCCCTGTCGGGGTTCCTGACCGTGATGGCCGCGATCGCGCTCGGGCTCGCGGCCATGGGGATCTGGGGCGTGATGGCGCACAAGGTGGCGCAGCAGCGCCGGGAGATCGGCATCCGGCTCGCCCTGGGCGCCCAGAGCGGACGGGTCGTCGGGGCCCTGACGTGGTCCGGCGCCGTCCTGGCGGGGATCGGGATGGCGCTGGGGCTTCCCCTCGCCTGGGTCATGCACCGGAGCGCCACGAGCATGTTCGATCTGTTCGCCGGCGACATCGGCTACACCTACGCCGCCGCGGGGGCAGGGGCGCTTGTCCTGGTCGCGCTGCTGGCCGCGTATCTACCGGCCCGACGCGCGAGCCGCGTGGACCCGGTGGTGGCCCTCCGAGCCGAATAGCGCCTTCGCCGGCCCTGTCCGCTCGCGGCCCGGATCCGCGCAGGCACCGGGTGGAGGGGCGCCGGACGGGTCCGCGTTCGACGGGCACCGATGTAACGTTCCGGCCGCCTCGATCGTTCTCATGGACGAAGGACCCGTTCGGGCCGAGGCCCGACGACGGGCGAGAGGGTGGATGGGTGGTGAGGGGTAGACAATCCGACCGGGGCGCGACTCCGGTCGCTGGAAGGGGGAGACGATGAGCAGGGAGGAGC
>JASFUL010000399.1:0-5523 GCA_050050315.1 Gemmatimonadota bacterium | reverse complement strand
GGGGGAGAGACGGGGGAGGGGCGACTGCCCGTGCTGGGCCTCCCGGGCAACCCCGCGTCCGCGTTCGTCACGTTCCAGATTCTGGTGCGGCCGTTCGTGCTGGCGATGGCGGGGCACGCCCGGAGGCACCGGCGGGTCGTTTCCGCCCGGGCGGCCCAGCGGCTACCGTCGACTCCCCGCCTCACCCACTACCACCGGGTGGTCCTGGAGGCCGGCGACGATCTTCCCCGGGCCCGTCTCACCGGCCCGCAGGGCTCCGGTCTCGTGAGCAGCCTGGGGCGGGCCCACGGGCTGGCCGTGGTGCCGGAGGGCGTCGAGGCCATCGAGGCGGGGGAGTCCGTCGAGGTGATCCTCCTGGACGACGGCCCGGGCGTGGGCGTCGAGCCCTCCTACCGCGGGGCCGTGACCCCCGGGACGTGAAGGGGCGCCGTCCCGTCTCGCTCCTTGCGGCGGCCCTGGCGGTCGCCGTCGCCGGCTGCACGATCCCCCGCTGGCCGGTGGACGCACCCCTCTCCTCCCCGTTCGGAATCCGCTTTCGCGGCATCCGGCCCGAGCTGCACCGAGGGGTCGATCTGGCGGTCCCCACCGGCACCGAGGTCCGGTCCATGGCGCCCGGTCGGGTCCGGTTCGCGGGCACCATGTCCGGGTACGGCAACGTGGTCTGGATCGACCACGGGGGGGACGTCATGACCGTCTACGCCCACCTCTCGGTCCTCCGGGTGAGCGCCGGGGAGGTGGTCGGGGGTCGCGCCGTCATCGGCCTGAGCGGCACCTCGGGGAACGCGACGAGCCCCCACCTCCACTTCGAGGTGTGGAGGTGGGGGCGCCAGCGGGATCCGGTCCCGCTCCTCGGAGGCTTTCCGGGGGGGGCCTGAGGCACCCGCGGGCCGGCTGCCTCAGCCGCTGTAGCGCAGTTCCCGGATCTCCGCCGTGAGCCTCGGGACCACCTCGAAGAGGTCGCCCACGATCCCGTAGTCCGCCACGTTGAAGATGGGCGCGTCGGGGTCCTTGTTCACGGCCACGATCGTTCCCGCCGTGCGCATGCCCGCCAGGTGCTGGATGGCGCCGCTGATACCGATGGCGAAGTACAGCTTCGGCGCGACCGTCTTGCCCGTCTGGCCCACCTGCTCTCCGTGCGGCCGCCATCCCGCGTCGACGACGGCCCTCGAAGCGCCGAGAGCCGTACCGTCGCCGAGAGCGTCACGCAGCTCTTCCAGGAGGCCCCAGTTCTCCGGGTCCTTCATCCCCCGACCCCCGGCGACCACGACCGCGGCCTCGGCGACGTCCACCGCCCCGGCGCCCTCGGACTCGAACCGCACGAAACGCGCGGCCGGCGCGCCGGGATCCAGCTCGGGGACGAACACGTCCACCTCGGCCGTGCCCCCCCCCTCCTCCGCCCCGAACACGTTGGGACGGATGGAGACCACCGCCGGGGACGCGTCGATCTCCACGGATGCGAAGGCCTTGCCCGCGTAGATGGGCCGCACGATGGCGAGGCGTCCCTCCGACGCGTCGAGGGACGTCACGTCGGCCGCGAGGGGCACGTCGAGCAGGGCCGCCACCCGTGGCGCCAGGTCCTTGCCCTGGGCCGAGGCGACGAAGAGGATCGCGTCGTAGCCGCCGCTCCGGGCGGCGTCGGCCACCACGCGGGCGTAGGCCTCGGCGCCGTAGCGCTCGAGGTCCTCGTGCTCCGCCACCCGGACCTTCGACGCGCCGAAGCGCCCCAGGCTGTCCGCACCGTCCGAGAGGCCGCCCCCCCCGAGCGCCAGCGCGTGGGCCGATCCGCCGAGCCCTTCCGCCAGGCGAGCCGCCGTGGAGACCACCTCCCCTGCCACGCCCCGGAAGCTGCCGTCCCGCTGCTCTATGAAGGCGAGTACGTCGCCCATGCCGTCATCTCCTTCTCTCTTGGGTTCGGAGCTTCAGAGGACCTTGGCCTCTTCACGGAGGAGCCCCACCAGCTCGGGCACCGCGTCGGGTCCCTCGCCGACGATCCTGCCCTCCGGCCGTTCCGGCGGCGGGTCGAGCCGGCGGACCGTGAGCCGGGCCGCCGGCAACTGGGCCTCCTTCTGTTCCAGGGGCTTCCGTTTGGCGGCCATGATGCCTTTCAGCGACGCGTACCGGGGCTCGTAGGGTCCCTTGGTGATGGTCACCACGGCGGGGAGATCCAGCTCGAGGACCTCGGCTCCACCCTCGATCTCCCGGTGGCAGACCACCTTGGCGTCCTCGACCTCGAGTTCGGCGACCGACGTCACGCACGCCCGCCCCAACAACGTCGCGAGCATGGGACCGACCTGCTGCTGATCGTCGTCGGCCGCCTTCTCGCCGAGGAGCACAAGGGGGGCCTCGGAGCCTTCGAGCTCCGCGGCGAGAGCCTTGGCGGTAGCGAGCCCGTCCATGGTGTTCTCGCCCTCCAGGAGGACGGCCCGGTCCGCGCCCATGGCGAGGGCCGAGCGGAGCTGCTCCGCGGCGGCCGGCTCACCCAGCGTCAGCACCGCGACCTCCCCTTCGCCGACGGCCTCCTTGATCCGGAGCGCCGCCTCTAAGGCGAACTCGTCGTACGGGCTGACGATGTACTTGACGCCGCTCGAGTCGATGGAGGTCCCGTCGTCCCCGACCCGGATCCGGGTCTCGGTGTCGGGGGTCCGCTTGATGCACACCGTTATGTTCAAAGCTTCGCTCCCGTGCGTGGCCGTCGGAGGAGTGGCGCCCCGGAGCGAGTGGCTCCGGCCGCGCCCGGCCCGGAAGTTACCCGCGCCGAGGGGGCGCCTCAAGCTCGCTGGAGCCACCGGGCGGCGGGTCTTCCGATCCCCTCGGCGCTACCCGCGAGGGGGGTCTGGGATCCGGCCCCGACGGGCCTTCGGAACCCGGTGGGACGCCCTGCGACGAGCTTTCTAGAGGGTCGCGCCCAGGGCGGCGAAGGCGAGCGTCGCGACCCCCCCGCCGAGGAGGGCGTAGGGAAGCTGGGTGCGCACGTGGTCGATGTGGTCCGTGGCCGCCGCCATCGACGAGATGATGGTCGTGTCGCTGATGGGCGAGCAGTGGTCCCCGAAGACGCCCCCGGAGAGGGACGCCGCGACGAACGGGGCGAGGGGAAGCCCCATGGCCTGGGCGGCGGGCACGGCGATGGGGAGCATGATCGCGAACGTGCCCCAGCTGGTTCCGGTCGAGAACGCGATCCCCGCGGCCACGAGAAAGACGAGGGGGAGGAAGAAGAAGGGCGGGAGCACCCCCGACGTGATGCGCGCCACGTACTGCCCCGTGCCGAGGTCGTTGGCCACGTTCCCCAACGACAGGGCGAGGAGGAGGATGAGGGCGAGCGGCACGAGTCCCCCCGCGCCCTTGAGCGCCACGTCCACGAGTCCGTGGACGTCGAAGGCCCGCTGCGCCAGCAGGAGGATCCACGCCACGGCGAGCCCCGTCATCACGGCCCACAGCACGGACGTCGATCCCGAGCCCTCCGCCATGACCGCGAAGGGACCGGCGGGGTCGCCCACCGCGCCCCCGTCCACCGCGGCGCGTCCGGTGATCCACAGGCCGACCGGCATCATCGCGACCATGGCCGCGATGGGCACCATCATGTTGAAGGCGCGGGGGGGGATGCGGTCGGTGGGGGGCTGGGTCAGGACCTCTTCGTCGATCATGGGCGTCGAGTCCGGCCACAGGAGCTGCCCCCCCCGCGTCCGCTCCTCGGCCTTCTTCATCGGCCCGAGGTCGATGCCCCAGAGCGCCGTGGCCAGGGCCAGGGCGACCGCGGCCAGGGCGTAGAAGTTCAGGGGGATCGACTCCAGGAAGACCGCCAGCGGGTCCTCGACGCCGAGCCCTCCCAGGATCCCGAGGTTGTACGCGCCCCACGCGTTCAGGGGGATGAGGATGCATATGGGCGCCGACGTCGAGTCGATGATGTAGGCGAGCTTCTCGCGGGACGTCCGATGAAGATCACGACCCCGGTGGCCCACGCCAGGAGCTGGGCTCTCCGGCCGCTCGTGACCCAGTCCTTCTCCTCCAGGCGGTCGACGAAGCCCCGCACACCCCCGGATGCTTCGACCGTCGCGATCAGCGCGCCGATGACCAGGGTGAAGAGGATGGCGCGGACGTCGCCCGGGCTGGCCAGCACCGCGACCGTACCGTCGATGGCGGCGGCCAGACCCGCCAGAGGGTGCCACCCCTCGAGGATCGTCCAGCCCAGCCACACCCCGCCGGCCAGCGACAGGTACACCTGCCGCGTCCAGATGGCCAGCACGATGGCCAGGACCGGCGGGAGAACGGAGATCCAGGTCGGTTCGGTCATGGCCGGCGAATATGAGGGGGGCGCCGCCGGTGGGCCAGTCGTCGGCCGGCCACCGCCTACCGGGAGACGCCGGAGCTGCCCCGGACGAAGAAGCGCAGAGGCCAGTCCCTGGCTGCCGTCACCCCGACCCGCGGAGACACCCCGACGGCCTCCTCGGGCACGCTCCACCCCGCTTCCAGCTTCAGCGGCTCACGGTCGAGGGGATGGGCGTTCAGCTCGCCCGTCACGCCCAGTCCCTGGCACAGCCGGCCCGGTCCGGCGAGCGGGGGAGGCCGGCCCCGGCGCCGGGAGACGACGTCGTGGCCGACGAGGGGCTCGGCCCCACGGAGCAGGACCGCCTGCGGGTCACCTTCCTCGCCGGTGACCACGTTGAGGCACCAGTGCACCCCGTAGATGAGGTAGACGTAGGCGGTCCCGGGGGGCCCGAACATGGCCTCGTTGCGAGACGTACGCCCGATTCGGGCGGCCGCGTGCGACGCGGGATCGTGGGGACCGAGATACGCCTCCGTCTCGACGATCACCGCCTCCGTACGCTCTCCGTCCACCGTCGAGACGAGTCGCGTTCCGAGAAGGTCCCGGGCCACCCTTCGCACGTCCCGCCCCAGGAGCGATCGGTCGGGCACCGATCCGGGAGGAGACGACGAACGCCACGCCGGGCCCGGCGTGGCGTTCTCACGGTCTCGCATTTCGGTCCCGGCGGGGGGGCCGCGCGACCCGCTAGCTTCGCTTGCCCCGGCGCGTGCGGCGGCGGCCTCCCCGGGAGGAGCCCCCTCGGCCCGCCTCCTCGGGGCCAGTCTCTTCGCCCCGACCACGGCCCCCGCTCCCACCCTCGCGACGACGACGGAGGTCGTCCTGCCAGGCCTCGATGATCGTGTCGGCCCGGTTGGACGGGATGAGGTCGTGGATCCGCTGCGGCTCGCTGTGGAGCACCTCGAAGACGTCGTCGCCCAGGGCGTCCACCAGCGTCTCGGCGGTCTTCACGCCCACGCCCTTGTAGCTGTTGGCGAGATAGCGCTTGGCAGCGTCGGCGTCGGTGGGGAGCCCGAGCCCGGCGATGTCGACGCTGTCGTCACCCGCGGACGAAGGCGCCTCGGCGGCCTCCCGGGTCGCGCCGGCGTCTTCGCCGGCTCCCGTCTTCACCACCTGTCCCTCGAAGAGCTCGGGTCCCTCGTCGGAGCCCCGTCGGCGCGTCGAGCCCCGGCGGGGCCCGAGACGCCGACCGTCGGTGACCGTCT
>JASFUL010000398.1:0-5539 GCA_050050315.1 Gemmatimonadota bacterium | reverse complement strand
CCCCGACGTGACGAGCGCGTCGCACCCGCCGGCGCGTCCGACGCGCTCGCGGATGTCGTCGACGTCGTCCCGGGCCACACCGAGCCGGACCGGATCGGCGCCCACCCGTCGCAGCGCCGCGGCGAGAGCAGGACCGTTGGTGTCGGGCACGCCCACCCCCCGCACCACGTCGGCGAAGTCTTCGGGACCGCGCAGCTCCTCGCCGCTCGAGAGGACCGCCACCCGCGGTCGGCGACGGGTCGGGAGGGTCTCGAGGCCGAGAGCCGCGGCCACCGCCACGACCCCCGGCGTGACGGTCGTTCCCTCCCGGAGCACGACCTCGCCGCGGGTCATGTCCTGCCCGGCGGGGCGGATGTGACGCCCCCGGTCGTCGTCCCGCCGCACGACCACCCGTCCCCCACGACCTTCCTCGGCATCCGTGTGTTCGACGCGCACGACCGTGTCGGCGCCCGGGGGGACCGGCGCCCCGGTCATGATGCGGATGGCCTCGCCTGTTCCCACCTTCGCGGCGGGGGGCTCGCCGGCGCGGGTCTCGCCGACGACCCGCAGCGTGCGCGGCGCCTCCTCGGACGCTCCCTTCACGTCCTCGCCCCGAACGGCGTAGCCGTCCATGGCGCTGTTGTCGAAGGGGGGGAGGGTCGCCCGGGCGGACAGCTCTTCCGAGAGGGCCCGTCCGAGGGCCTCGTCCAGGGGCACGCGCTCCGCGGGGAGCGGCGTGGCGGTGGACACGACGCGTCGGACCGCCTGGTCCACCGGAAGCCAGTCGGCTTCCCGGCTCTCGAAGCGTGTCACGGTCAGAAGAGGAGGGTGGCGCCCAGCGTGAGGGTGCCGGCGCTCACCCACTCGCTCTCCGGAGAGTCCCCGAGCCCCAGCTCCGGGTCCCTCCAGCCATCGGGCACGTCGAGCTGGTAGAGGGTGAGACCCCCGTCCGCGCGCAGGGCCAGGCCGTCGGTGAGCACGAGGCGGAAGCCGCCGCCGAGGTTCCCGGCGAACTTCGTGCCGAAGTCGAACTGCTCGTCCGCCTCGAGCCGCTGGTCCTCGGCCTGGCTCCCCTCGGCGTCGAACATCACCCCCGCTCCCACCAGCACGAAGGGCTGGAGGCGGTTCCACGTCCGGCGCCCCGTGAGGGCGAAACGCAGCCGTGCGCTGATGTTGACGAGCGAGACCTCGGCGGGGTCGTCCAGCACGCGGTCGCCCTCGACCCGGCGGGGGTTCACCACGTCCCGCTCGCCGGGCATGAACGTCACCATCCCCTCGAGGCTGACGGGTCCTCCCACCGCGACGGCGTAGGAGGCACCGTAGAACATCGCCCCCTTGGGTCCGAATCCGAAGCGACCCTGGTCGGCGGCCAGGTATCCGACGATCGGGCCGGCCTCCTGCCCTCTCTCGATGTACCGATACGGAGAAGGGATCTGCTGGGCGCGGCCCGGCGTCGCCTGGAGGAGGGAGGTGAAGGCCACCACCAGGGGGATCGAGAGACGAGAATGTGCCATGTAGAATCGGAGCGCGGAACGCGATCGTAGCCTGATTGACGGGCCCGGAACGGCCCGACAGATTCGACGCCGGGGTCGGCCCCGAGGGTTGGCCCCGACGAGATCGTTCAACACCCCTCGCCCCGGTTCGTTTCCCCATGGAGCGCACGAAGAGCGTCGTCGACCTCCCCCGCCGGGTGCTGGTCGGTTCGTTCGTCCTGGGTGCCGTCATCGTTCCGTCCGGACGCCTCCCGGCCCAGCTCGCGACGGTACGGGTGGAGGAGAACTTCAGGGCGGAGCCCAACGGGACCGTCCTCGCCCGGCTGCTCCCGGGCTCGGCCCTGGCGCTGGTGGGCCGGGACGAGCGCTGGGTCGAGATCACCGTCGAGGGGTGGGTGTGGACCCGGTCGCTCCAGGTGACCGACCGGGGCGGATTCGACCTGATCGTATCGGTGACGGAAGGTGAGAACCTGCGGGCCCGTCCCCAGGGTGCGGTTCTCGCCCGGCTGGAGCAGGGGACCCTCCTGCGAGAGCTGGAGCGCGTCCCGGGCTGGGTGCACGTGCGGCGGCGTGGCTGGGTGTGGGCGGCCTCCGTCGATGTCCAGGAGGCGGACGCCGGTGGGCCGCCGCACGGGGGGGCGGCCGGCGACACTCCCGGCGCCGAAGAGCCCGAAACCGTCCTCCTGACGGTTCCACGGGACGGGACGCCCGTGCTGGCGGCGCCGGACGGAGACACGCTGGCCCGGGCGGGGTCGGGGGCGGAGCTGGAGCTTGTGGAGCGGCGGGGAGGCTGGGCGCGCGTGCGCCTGGAGGGTTGGGTCTGGGTCCCGCCGGGGGCGGAAGGTCCGGTCGCCGACAGCGTCCGGAGGGAGGATCTGGCACGGCTCACCCCCGACAGCGTGCGGCAGGCGCCGTCCCGGTGGGACGGGCGGGTCGTGACCTGGGAGCTCCAGTTCGTGAGCTTCGAGCGGGCCGAGAGGGTCCGCACCGACTTCTTCGAGAACGAGCCCTTTCTGCTCACGCGGCTTCCGGACACCGAGGGTGGCTTCGTGTACGTCGCGGTGCCGCCGGACCGGATGGCTCTCGTGGAGGGTCTGACCCCGCTTCAGACCATCCGCGTCACCGGCCGCATCCGCACGGGCGCGTCGGCGCTCACGGGGAACCCGATCCTCGACCTCATGGACCTGCGCAGGGTCCCGTGACGACGGTCCGGGAGGGGGGCGCAGGCACCCTCGGCGGGCTCGGTGGTATTCCACGGGGGAAGCCCGTCCCGCGTGAATCTTCCGGGGCGCAACGTCGTAGGGATCCCGAGTGAAGGGCGGTCCCCCGGACCCGAACCCCGGCCAGGCTTCGATGCGTTGTTCCACATGTGGTGAATTCCTGGAACCGGACCAGGACCGCTGTCCCACGTGCGGCACCCAGGTCCGAGCTCGGAGCGTCATGCCCCGCCGACGCACGGCACGCCGATTGCCCGACCCCGGTCTCCACCAGTGCCCGCGCTGCGGGAACTACGGGACCGGGGTCTCCTACTTCTCCCGCGCCGGCAACATCGGTCTCCTGGTGGGAGTGAGCCTCTTCACGTACGGGCTCGGTGGACTGGTCTACTGGGCCGCGAGGCGGAAGCACCGGGTCTGTCCGAACTGCGGCCTGTCCTGGGAGAAGGTCGTCCGGGCCGGGATCCGCCCGCTGGAGGCGCCGGACGAGCGGCCCGCGCTGCCCCGCGAGCGCGAAGAGGAGCTTCTCCCTTCGGCCGGCGTGAAGCGACGGGTGCTCGGCAGCCTGATGATCCTCTTCGCCACCTTCATGATCCTCATGGGGATCGTCGAGGTCGAGGCCGCCATGGTGGTGATCGGGAGCGTCTTCGGCGCGGGCGGCACCGGGACGTTCTACTGGGGGTGGAGAGGACAGCAGGCCCGGCGTCAGGCTCTCATGAGCGGGCTGCAGCGGAAGGTCCTGCGCCTCGCGACCCAGCGAGGCGGAAGCCTCACCGTCACGGAGGTGGCGGCCGACCTCAACGTCTCCCTCACGGTAGCCGAGAAGATCCTGGTGCAGATGGACGACGGCTTCCGGGTCCGATCCGACATCACCCCCGAGGGCGTGATCGTGTACGAGTTCCCGGAGGTGCAGCACCGCCTCCGGCTCGAGTCCGGGTCCTCCCAGGACCCGGGAGACGGCGCGTCGACGAGAGCCTAGGCGGCGACTTCGACGGCCGTCGACCCGTTGTGGGCGAGCCCTCCCAGGGCTTACCTTTGGCTTGCCCCCCTTTTGACGTCACCCACTCTCGGAGCCATGTTGAAGAGCAAGGTTCTGACGTTGAGGCACTTCAGGGGGCGGCGCAGTCGCCGGCGGGCCGAGACCTTCGCTCTCCACCTCCCGGATCTCCACCGCACGAACGTCCTCGATCATCTCTGGTCGGCCCTCGAGATCACCGCCGCCGACCGCGCGGCCGCCGTCTGGGTCGACGAGTACGGACCCGGACTGGTGCATCCCCACGTGGTCCTCGACGTCGGCTGCGACCCTCCCCGGCTCGACTTCTCCCTCGAGCTCGTGCACCGGACCTGGCAGCAGGGCGTGCCAGGGCTCGTGGACATCCCGGACGGGGACCGATCTCCCGGTCCGGGGCTCGCGGCCGGCGTGGGGAGCGCGTTCGCGGTGAGCCTCGGGAGCGACGGATTGCGGGCCTGGTTCGTCGTCGTCGACTCGCCCTCGGCCCGCCCCCGGCTGGCGGTGGACGTGGTGGAGGAGCTCCTCTTCCTCTCCGGAGAGTGCGCCGGCATCCTCCTCCACCGTGACATGGATGGTGCGAGCGGGCCGGACGGCTCGGAGAGGGACGGGCGCTTCGCCGCGTGGCCGGTCCTGCGCGACGCACCCGATCGTGACGTGGCCGACGACGACAACCGACGCATCGCCTGTCGGTTCGTGGTCGCGCGGGCGGCGCGGGCGCTGATCCAGGAGGATCTGGTCATCGGCCGTTCGGACCTCGAGGAGCGGATCGCCGGCGTCCGCAACGAGCTCAGGCGGCTCGACGAGGACGACGAAGAGGTGGCCAGCTGGGAATCGATCCTCGGAGCCCTGGAGCGGGGAGATCACCCGGGCCTCGCCGACACGCTGTACGCGTCCGCCCGGATCGCGGAGAACCGCGGGCACTGGCACGGGGCGGGAGAGCTCTACCGGGCGGCCCGGGACGTGGCGGCCGTGGCGGGCGTGGTCGGGCGGGGGTTGGACGCGACGCGTGCGCTCGGACGGACCTTCCGGAGGCTCGGGGAATGGGACGAGGCATCTCGTTGGTATGGGCTCGCGCGGGAGGCCG
Source organism: Gemmatimonadota bacterium (assembly GCA_050050315.1). Classification (GTDB taxonomy): domain Bacteria; phylum Gemmatimonadota; class Gemmatimonadetes; order Longimicrobiales; family Gaopeijiaceae; genus JASFUL01. The sequence continues at coordinate 757 of JASFUL010000398.1, read as the reverse complement.
CCCACCGCCTCGACGACACGGCGCGGGAGGCCAGGGCCGTGGACGGTCTCGCCACGGTGCGGATCTCCAGGGGTGACCTCCCCGGCGCGCGGGAGCTCCTGACGGCGGCGGTGCCGATGGCCCGCGCCGGCGGAGACCCAGATGCCGTGGGAGCCGTCCTCCACTCGCTCATGACCGTGGCGCACACCGAGGGCCGGCTCGAGGACGCCCTGCGACACGGCTGGGAGGCCGTCACTTCCTACGAGGACGAGGGAGGACGGCTCGAGGCGTTGACGGCCCTGGGAGGCGTCTTCCTCGAGGGGAGGGACCTGCCCGCGGCCGAGGACGCGTTCCAGATCGTGGTGTCGCAGGGCCGGGACCGGGTCTACCGGTTGTACGCCGTGGCGGGGCTGGCCCTCGTCTCCGCCCACCGGCGGGACGCCGTCGAGTTCAGGACCCGACTCGCCGACCTCGACGCGGCGGGCTTCGGGGACGGCCCTCCCGAGCTACGCGCCGAGGTCCTTCTGGAATGCGGGGACGGCTTCCTCGTGCTGGGGGACGAGTCCGAGGCACGCCGGTTCTACGGCCGGGCCGCGACGGTGGCCGAGGAGCACGGCGTGAGCGAGTACCTGATCCGGGCGGAGGAGGCCATCGCCCGGCTCGCGCGGCGGGACGAGATGGAACGGCGCGAGGCCGCCGCGGACGTCCCCGTCCTCGATCGCGAGGACCTCAGGAACATCCGCGGCGGGCTCGGTCGGATGCGTCGAGAGGTGGCCGG
>JASFUL010000397.1:0-5544 GCA_050050315.1 Gemmatimonadota bacterium | reverse complement strand
GTCGCCGCCACGGACGCCCCCCTCACGGCGGTCCTGCTCATCTTCGAGATCACGGGGGAGTACTCCATCGTCCTCCCTCTCATGATCACGACGGTGATCGCCCACGTGGCCGCGCGGCGCCTGGAGCCGGACTCGGTGTACCGCGGCTGGCTGCGGCGGAAGGGCCAGAACATCGACCGGGGTACCGACCGGGACGTCCTCACGCGGATCCGCGTGAGGGACGTCTACGACCCCGACCCCAAGGTGATCGGCGAGGGCGCGTCCGTGGACGAGCTGCTGGACAACCTCGAGTGGGGCGTCCAGTCGGACTTTCCCGTGGTCGACGCGGAACTCCGGGTGTCGGGCGTGATCGCCGTCTCGGAGCTCGGACGGCTCGCCCGGGACCGGGCGGAGTTCAGCGGCGTGCTGCTGGCCGCGGACATCGCGAATCCCGTCACGCCGGTGACGCTCGACGACCCGGTGCTCACCGCCGTGGCGAGGATGGGGACGCGTGGGGTCTCCTCCCTCCCCGTGATCGACGAGGCGACCGGCCGACTCCGCGGGATGATCGGCCGGGACCGCATCCTGGCCGCCTACGAGACGGCGGTGGCGGAGGAAGGCGGTGCCGGACGGGGAGGGGGGAGCTGAGGGTCAGTGCTCGTGGGCTCCCGTCGAGCGCTTGCCGAACTCGGCGTCGAGGAACATCAGGGCGGCGTTGTTGTCGCCGGCCCTCTCGAGCCGATCGACCGCGGCCCCGGTGACGTCCTCCTCCTCGACCTGCTCCTCGATGAACCACTGGAGCATGACCTGGGTCGGGTAGTCCCTGGCGTCCAGGGCCGCCTCGTAGATTCCGTTGATCAGCCCGGTCACCTTCCGTTCGTGCGCCAGCGCGGCCCGGAAGGCCTCCAGCGGCGAGCCGAAGTCGAGGGGCGGTTTGCCGATCTCCTCCAGCTCCACCCGCTCGCCCCGCTCCACGAGGTAGTCGAAGAGCTTCATGGCGTGAGCGTCCTCTTCGTCGGACTGGTGCCGCATCCAGCTCGCGAAGCCGGGGAAGTTCTGCTCCTCGAAGTGGGCCGCCATCGCCAGATAGAGGTACGAGGCGTAGAACTCGTGGGCGATCTGCTCGTTGATCAGCGTGCGGACCTTCGGTTCCATCGGCGCCTCCCGGCGAACGTTAATCGTAATTGTTAGCAATAAAGTACGGTGCCACGGCGCTCGCACCACCCCCCCTTTCTGCCGGCGCCGCGGCGTGCCTAACATAACCCGCCTCGCCAGCCGGCCCCACAGGGGATGGACACCGATCCGTGACCGAGCACTTCACCCTCGCCCCCATCGACATCGTCATCACGGTGGCGTACGTCGTCGGCATCCTGGTTCACGGCATCCGGGTGGCAAGGCGCCGGGAGAGCGCGGACGACTACTTCCTGGCCGGCCGGACCCTCCCCTGGTACCTGATCGGGCTGTCCCTCTACGCCTCCAACATGTCGGGCTCGTCGTTCGTCGGCCTCATGGGGGCGTCGTACTCCGACGGCCTCGTGGTCTTCAACTACGAGTGGACGGCGGCCTTCGTCCTCGTGTTCTTCGCCGTCTTCATGTTGCCCCGCTTCCTGCGGGCCCGCCTGTGGACGCTGCCCGAGTTCCTGGAGTCCCGCTTCGACCGGCGGAGCCGCATGGCGTTCAGCGCCTTCACGCTGCTCGCCATCGTCTTCATCGACACGGCGGGGGCCCTCTACGCGGGCGGGATCGTCGTCACCACCGTCTTCGACATCCCCCTCTGGGAGGCGGTCGCGGCGCTGGCCGCCGTGGCCGGGGTCTACACCATCCTGGGGGGGCTGTCGGCGGTCGTGGTGACGGACGCGGTGCAGGCCGTACTCCTCATGATCGGGGCGGCGGCGATCTTCGGGTTCGGGCTGCGCGAGGTCGGCGGGTGGGGGGAGATGCTGCGGGGCCTCGAGGCGGTGGGGCCCGAGCGGGTGAGCCTCGTGCACCCCGCGGGTGACCCGTTCCTGCCCTGGTACGGCATCTTCGGCGTGATCCTCCTCGGCTTCTACTACTGGACGCTGAACCAGTTCGTCGTGCAGAGGACCCTGGGCTCCCGGGACCTGGACCAGGGGCGGAAGGGGGCGGTTTTCGCCGGTCTGCTCAAGATGCCCAACCTCTTCCTCATGATCCTCCCCGGCGCGTTCGCGGTCCTCCTCTTCCCGGCCGTCGAGAACCCCGACACCGTGTTTCCGCGCCTGGCCTTCGAGCTCCTTCCGGCGGGCTTCCGGGGGCTCGTGCTCACCGGCGTGGTGGCGGCCATCATGTCGAGCCTCGACTCGGCGCTGAACGCCGCCGCCACCCTGGTCACCATCGACTTCGTACGCACCGCCCGACCCGACGCCTCCGACGACCGGCTGGTGCTGCTGGGCCGCGTGGTCACGGCGGTGGTGATGGTCGTGGCCGCCGTGTACTCGCCCCTGATCGCCGGCTTCCGCAACCTCTTCGGCTACTTCCAGTCGTCGCTCTCCTACGTCACGCCGCCCGTGGTGGCGGTCTACCTCCTCGGGATCTTCTGGCCCCGGGCCAACCGCCACGGGGCGTTCTGGACGCTGGTGGGCGCCCTGGCCGTCGGCGTCCCCCTCTTCGTGACGAAGGAGATCACGGGGGTGTGGGCGGCGGCGGGCCTCCCGGACGTACACTACCTGGTGGCGGGGTCGTTCATGTTCCTCGGGGGGTGCGCCGTGTGTGCGGGCGTGTCGCTCGCCACGGGCGCTCCGAGCCCAGAACGGGCCGCCCACGCGTTCGACGCAGCCGGTCTGAGGCGGGCCCTGGCGCGCGGAACGGCCGGCCCCTGGTGGCGGGACTACCGCTGGCAGTCGGCCGGGCTGGCCCTGCTGGTGGTGGCGTGCTTCGTGGCGTTCTGGTAGGACGTCGAGGGAAGGCCCGCACCGGAGAGGCCCTGCATGCGGGCGCGCTCGACTCCACCGACCCCGACGGTCCGACGGAGGGGCCCACAACGGCGGGGTGGACGTCACCCGGAAGACGGCGGGGAACCCCCGCCATACGCACCGGTGCGTCCGGGATCCGGTTCCGGGGCGGCGAGGGCCTCGACCTCCGCCCGGATCCGCGGCAGGGACTCCGGGTGGTGCTCCTGCATCCAGCCCACCAGGCGCTCCCTGACCAGACAGCGGAGCTCCCAGGCGTCGGGCGAGGTCGCCGCGCTCACGAGGGCCCTCACCTCGACGGTCCGCTCCGTCGTGTCCACCACCTGCAGGCCGCACACCTCGCCGTCCCACCACTCCGTCCCCTCCTCCTCCACCACGCGCCGGAGCTCGGTGCGCAGGGGCTCGATCGGCGTCCGGTAGTCGAGGTGGAGGTGGACGCTGCCGAGGATGTCGGCCGTCTGACGGGTCCAGTTCTGGAAGGGGTTCTCGATGAACCACCGGAGCGGGACCACCAGGCGCCGCCGGTCCCAGACGCGGACCACCACGTACGTCATGGAGATCTCCTCGACCCACCCCCACTCGCCCTCGACGATGACCACGTCGTCCAGCCGGATGGGCTCGGTGAGCGCGAGCTGGAGACCCGCGACCAGGTTCGACAGCGTCGGCTGGGCGGCGATCCCCACGATCAGCCCCGCCACCCCGGCCGACGCGAACAGGCTGATGCCGAGCCGCCGGACCGGATCGAACGTCATCAGGATCGCGGCGGAGGCCAGGAAGACGACCACGGTCGCCACGAGCCGGCGCAGGAGCCGCACCTTGGTCTGGATGCGGCGGGCCCGGAGGTTGTCCGCCACGTCCGCCCGGTACCTCTCCTCGACGAGCGCCTCGAAGACCCGGGAGGCCCCGACGATCAGCCAGGCGCCCGTGAGGATGAGGATGACCTGGAGGAGGTGACGGACCGTCCCGTCCCACCCGGGCGGAAGCGTGAGCTCCGGCAGCACCACGAGCACGGCGAGGAGGACCAGGAGGAGTCGACCGGGCCGGCGCGTGCTGTGGAGAATGGTCTCCTCGAGATCCCGGTAGAGGTCCGTCCGCCGCATGGCGGCGATCAGCGCCGCGTGCCCCACCAGGGCCGCCAGGACGGCCAGCGTCACGAGCCCGGTCGAGACCAGCCAGCCCGGGACGTTCGCGAGAAGGTCCGGGATCATCGCATCTTCCTCCTGGGTGCGTGGGGCGAGGGCTGGGGACGCAAGTCGCGTTCCGGTGTCCGGACGTGCCGGGCGCCCGCCGCGGCGTACCCCCCCGACCCACGGAATCCCGGCCCTCCCGGGACGGCCCCGTTCGGGACGACGGCACGCCTTTCGCTAGATTCATCCAGCGGCGACACGCGACGACGGCCACCCCATCAACCGGGGAGGACGCCGCATGACCGACTCCCTCGACAGCTACCGGAAGAAACGCGACCTCAGCGGGACCCCCGAGCCCGGCGGCGGGGGAAGCGACTCCGGCCCCGGGCGGCGGTTCGTCATCCAGGAGCACGCCGCGTCGTCCCACCACTTCGACCTCCGCCTGGAGCTGGACGGGGTGCTCAAGTCCTGGGCCGTGCCGAAGGGGCCGTCCACGGATCCCCGGGACAAGCGCCTGGCCGTCCCGACGGAGGACCACCCCCTCGAGTACGCGGACTTCGAGGGCGTCATCCCGGAGGGGCAGTACGGCGCCGGCGCCGTCATCGTCTGGGACGCCGGGACCTGGCGGAACCTGAAGGAGGACGAGGACGGCCAGGCGGTTCCCCTGGCCGACCAGCTGGCCGCGGGGCACGCCACGTTCTGGCTCGAGGGCCGGAAGATCTCCGGGGGCTACGCGCTCCAGCGGATCGGGGAGGGCGACGACGAGCGCTGGCTGCTGGTCAAGATGGACGACGACGAGGCCGACGCCCGGCGCAACCCGGTGAGCACGGAGCCCCGGTCCGTGAAGAGCGGCCGGACGGTCGAGGAGGTCGCCGAGGGGGAGGGTGACGCCGCCGACGACGACGAGGAGCACGCGTGAGCCCCCTCCTCGATGGCCTGAGCGACGCCCAGCGCGACCTGCTGGTGGAGCGTGAGCAGCCCGGCTCCACCCGGCCCATGCTGGCCACCCTCACCCACGATCCCTTCGACGACGACGACTGGATCTACGAGCGCAAGCTGGACGGCGTCCGGCTGCTCGTGTTCCGGAAGGGTGGCGAGGTCCGGCTGACGAGCCGCAACGGCAAGGATCGCTCGGCGACCTGGTTCGAGGTCCGGGACGCCTTCGAGGCGATGGACGGGCCGGACCTCGTCGTGGACGGCGAGGTCGTGGCGTTCTCCGGCGACGTCACCAGCTTCAGACGGCTCCAGACGCGGATGCAGGTGCAGCACGAGGACGAGGCCCGCGAGCGAGCACGACGGGTGACGGTGTATTTCTACGCCTTCGACCTCCTGCACCTGGACGGATTCGACGTGACCGCGCTGCCCCTCGCGGCGCGGAAGTCGCTCCTGCGAAAGGCGCTGGAGTTCTCCGACCCGGTCCGGTGGACCCCGCACCGCAGGGGGAACGGGCTCGAGTACCTCGAGGAAGCGTGTGGAAAGGGGTGGGAGGGGCTCATCGCCAAACGGAGCGG
>JASFUL010000396.1:0-5566 GCA_050050315.1 Gemmatimonadota bacterium | reverse complement strand
TCGGCCACGCCCGTCCGGGGCAGCGCCGCGAGGCTCCCGGCGCAGCCCGCGACGGCGGCGAGGAAGCCGCGTCGGTCGGGCGAGGGGGACGGACGCGAATCGGGCACGAGGAGGTCGGCGAAAGGATGGTCCCATGACCCGCGGGTCGCGGGAAGGGGCGCAAGTGCGCCCCGGCCCAAGGTAATGGGCGGGGACACGGACGCCAGGTCGCGATGGGCGGACCGGGCGACGGCGGCCTGGGGGGCCGCGGCGTCGGTGGTCGCCGTCCTCGCCTGGATGGCGTGCCTGTCCTGGCAGGCCTCCTTCGGCTCGGTGCCGTTCACCGCCTGGCCCCACGTGACCCTCGCCGTTTCCCTGGGGGTGGCGGCCCTCGGCGCGGCCCTCCGGGGCCGGCCCGGGGGGGACCGCGGCGCGTGGCGGGCCGGCCCGGGGGTCCTGCTGGCGCTCGCGACCCTCGCCTCGCTCCTCTGGGACGGCGCCCGTCACGCGGCGGGTGACCCGGGGCGCTGGTTCCTGACGCTCCCCCACGGGACCCTGGCAATCTGCGTCCTGGGGGCGCTGGTGTGCCACTTCCGACCCCCGGCGGCCCGGGCCGCCGCTGGGCCCGTCGACCCGGACCCCCGGACGGGGCGCGCTCCGGCCGGCGGAGGCGGATGGGCGTCCGTCGGCTGGACGGCCGCCCTGGGGGGCGCGCTGCTGCTCTTCTGGATCGGGCTGGCCAACGAGTTCCTGGGCCGCCCCAATCTCTGGAGGGGCTCCTCCTTCTACGTGGCCGCGGGGGCGTGGCTCCCGGGGATCCTCGTGGTGCTGTCGGGCGCCTCGGCCGCGCGCCTCGGCGCCACCCTCGCCTCGCTGGGCTACCTGCTCCAGGTCGGGCTCCTCTGGGGCCTGCTCTCGCTCCCGGGATCGGCGGCGGTCGCGGGGAGCGGGCCGGCTGCGGGTCTCGTCCTCCTCCCCGTGCCCCTCGTCGTGCTCCCGGCGGCTCTCGCGGTCGACTGGATCGTCGGCCGGTACGGAGACGCCGGGGGCCCGCTCGCGTGGCTGGTCCTCCCGGGGGCGGTGGGCGTGGCCGCCCTGGCCCTGCTTCTGGCGGCGCACTGGCCGCTGGCGCCAATTGTCGTCGCCCGGATGGACGCGGGCCTGCTCGCCCGAAGCTGGCCCCGGACGGGGGTTCCGGAGGCCGCGCGGACCCAATTCTGGAACCTCGACGTCGCGACGGTTCCGCTGGCGAAGGGCCTCGTCCTCGCCACCGTCGCGGCGTGCGTCTCCGGCGCGGCGGGGCTCGTCCTCGTCCGAGCGGTCCGGCGCGGCCTCGATCGGCGCCGATCCCCGGGTGTTGCGGCGCGTCCATGGCTGTAGCTTCGACACAACGGGGTGGCCCCGCTCCGGCGTACGAAGGCCGGTGGGAAGGCCGTTGCCGGGGGGTTCGTTTCTTGCTCCTCCCTCACGACGTCGACGGGTGGGGGTGTCGGCACGGAACCCGGGACAGGCGAGAGACCGTGACACGCATGAGGACTTCGGACACGACGGGCGCGCTCGAGGAGCTGATCCTGCGGTGCACCCGGGAGGTGGGAGAGAGAGAGGAGGTCTCGCTTCCGGACCCGTTGGACTCCGGGACCGTCCTCTTCGGGGCGGGCGGGATCTTCGACTCGCTGGCCCTGGTCGACCTCGTCCTGGAGGTGGAGGAGGCCATCGAGGCCGAGCACGGGGTCGTCGTGACCCTGGCGGACGAACGAGCGATGTCCCGCTCGACCAGCCCCTTCCGGTCCGTCGGCTCCCTGGCCGAGTACGCCGGCCGGCTCATCGAAGAAGGGCGGTGAGCGACGTCCCGGACCGTCCGGTCACGCTCATCACCGGCACGAGCCGCGGCCTCGGCCGGCACCTCGCCGAGCACTACCTGGCGCGGGGCCACCAGGTGGTCGGCTGCAGCCGGGCCGAGGTCGACTGGAGGGCGGACGGCTACGAGCACCACGCGGTGGACGTGCGGGCGCCCGACGAGATCCGCCGGCTCTTCGTCGGAATCCGGAAGAGCTGGGGACGCCTCGACCACCTGATCAACAACGCCGGCGTCGCGTCGATGAACCACAGCCTCGTCACGCCGGCGTCCACCGTCGAGCGGGTGCTGGAGACGAACGTCGCGGGGACCTTCCTCTTCAGCCGCGAGGCGGCCAAGCTGATGAAGCGGGCCGGCTTCGGTCGCATCGTCAACCTGACCACGGTGGCCGTGCCCCTGAAGCTCGCCGGCGAGGCGATCTACGCTTCCTCGAAGGCCGCCGTGGAGAGCCTCACCGGGGTGATGGCCCGGGAGTTCGCGCCCTTCGGCGTCACGGTCAACGCCGTCGGGCCGACGGCGGTCGACACGGACCTGATCCGGGGCGTCCCCGAGTCGAAGATCGACGACCTGCTGGCGCGCCTGGCCATCCCCCGCCGGGGCGAACCCGCCGACGTGGCCCACGTCGTCGACTTCTTCCTGTCGAAGGAGAGCGGGATGGTGACGGGGCAGGTCCTCTACCTGGGGGGCGTGTGATGGCCATCGGTTTCCTGCTGGAGCGGTTCGAGGAGTCGGCCGACGGGGACGCCATCGTCTGGCGGGACGAGGTCTGCACCTACGGCGCGCTGCTGGAGGCGGTCCGGCGCTCGGGGGACCGGCTGGCGGAGGAGGAGGTCGAGCCCGGGAGCGTGGTCAGCCTGGAGGCCGACTTCTCGCCCAACGCCGTGGCGATGCTCCTGGCCCTGATCGGCCGGGCCTGCACCGTGGTGCCGCTCACCTCCTCGGTCGAGGCCAGCAAGCCGGAGTTCCGGGAGATCGCGGAGGTGGAGCTCGTCATCGACGTGGGCGACGACGACGAGATCCGGTTCCGCCGGACGGGGAGGCGGGCCCAGCACCCGTACTTCCGGACGCTGCGGGAGACCGGCCACCCGGGCCTGGTCCTCTTCTCCTCCGGATCCACGGGCAAGAGCAAGGCGTCGGTCCACGACTTCGTGCCGCTGCTGGAGAAGTTCAAGGTGCGCAGGCACTCGAAGCGGTGCATCACCTTCCTGCTGTTCGACCACATCGGCGGCGTCAACACGCTCCTCTACAACCTCTCCAACGCCGGGTGCGTGATCACGGTCCAGGACCGCTCGCCGGACGCGGTCTGCGCCGCCATCGAGCGGCACCGCGGCCAGATCCTCCCCACCTCGCCCACCTTCATCAACCTGCTCCTGCTGAGCGAGGCGTACCGGCGGCACGACCTGTCCAGCCTCGAGCTCGTCACCTACGGCACCGAGGTGATGCCGGAAAGCACCCTGCGCACGCTCCACCGGCTGTTGCCGGACGTGCGGCTGCTGCAGACGTACGGGCTCTCGGAGGTGGGGATCCTCCGGTCGAAGTCGCGCTCGTCGGACTCGCTCTGGGTGAAGGTGGGAGGGGAGGGGTACGAGACGCGGGTCGTGGACGGCCTGCTGGAGATCAAGTCCGAGTCCGCGATGCTGGGCTACCTGAACGCCGACAGCCCCTTCACCGGGGACGGGTGGTTCCGGACCGGCGACGCCGTGGAGGTGGACGGAGAGTACTTCCGCTTCCTGGGGCGCACGTCCGAGATCATCAACGTCGGCGGCGAGAAGGTCTATCCGGCCGAGGTGGAGGACGTGCTCCAGCAGATGGACGGCGTCGAGGACGTCGCCGTCGTGGGAGAGTCCAACCCCATCACCGGTCAGATCGTCGCCGCCCGGGTCAAGCTCGCCTCCGACGAGAGCCCCGCGGCGTTCCGGAAGAGGATGCACGACCATTGCCGTGAGCGCCTGGCTCGCTACAAGATCCCCAGGAAGGTCGAGCTGGTGGACGAGTACATGTTCGGTGAGCGCTTCAAGAAGATGAGGTAGTGGGGACGGCTCTTCACATCGACGTGCCGGGCGCCGGGGCGGTGTCCGCCGCGCTGGACCGGCCGGAGGACCCGACGGCCCTCCTCGTGCTGGCCCACGGCGCCGGCGCGGGGATGGATCACGGCTTCATGGAGGGTCTCTCCCGGCGGCTCGCCGGCCGGGGCGTCGCCGTGCTGCGCTTCAACTTCCCCTACATGGAGAGGGGCGGGTGGCCGCCGGACCGCGCCGACGTGGCCGCGGCCGCCGTGCGCGCGGCGGTGGAGCGGGCGGCCGAGCTGGCCGGGGATCCCGTCGCCCTCCCCCTCTTCGCCGGCGGCAAGTCCTTCGGGGGGCGCATGACCTCGACGGCCGCGGCCCGGGGGATGCTCGCCGCCGCCGACCCGGCCGGCATCGTCTTCTTCGGCTTCCCGCTCCACCCGGCGGGGAAGCCGGGGACGTCGCGGGCCGACCACCTGGCGGACGTGCCGCATCCCCTGCTCTTCATCCAGGGCACCCGGGACCGGCTGGCGGACCTCGGGCTGCTCAGGCCGGTAGTCGAGGACCTGGGCGAGCGGGCGACGCTGCACGTGGTGGAGGACGCCGACCACGGCTTCGGCGTCACCCGACGCTCCGGCCGGACGGACGACGAGGCGCTGGACGAGGTGGCGGAAGCCGCCGTGGCGTGGATGGCACGGGTGACGACCCAGCGGAGGGGTACATGAGCGGAGACAGGCTGGCGGACGCGTTCCTGGACGCCGCCCGGGAGGCGGCGTCCCGACTCGAGGACGGGCTCGGGCTCGGATCGCCCGAGACGACCCGGGTGAGCGACGACACGGCCGCCGTCTCCTTCGTCGGGCCGGGAGTGGTGCTGACCCTGGTCTGCGACCGCGGCGAGATGGACGCCATGCTGACGCGCGCGGAGGTGGAGGACGGACCGGCCTTCCAGATCCGCCTCGTCCTCGGGCTCGCCGGGGTGGAAGGTTGGCGGACCCGGTGGCCCCGGATCGTCGGATCGGAGACGGCGCGGCGCTCGGTGGGGTCCCTGGTGAGCGACATCCTGGAGCACGGCGGCCCCTGGCTCCGGGGCGATCCCGATGCGCTGGAACGGCTGGAGGACTTCCGCGAGGTCGGGCTGGCGCTGAAGATGGCGCAGTTCGGTCCCGGCCGGCGTCCAGCCGGAGAGTGGGCGCCGGTCCGCGACGCCTGGGAGAGCCAGGCTCTGGGCCCCCTCGCCGACGCCATCCGGGGCCTGCCCCGGCCGCTGCGGGCGGTCGAGGAGCAGGCCATGGCCTACGCCGAAAGGCACCGCCCGGAGTAGCCGCGGTGGGGGCCGCTGGCACGTGACTTGAAACCCCCTCTCAATCCCATGACTCCCGAACGGACGCCCACGACCGCCGTCGGCATCCTGGACGAGTTCGCCCGCCGCACCGGGCTCCTACCCCCCGATGGGGCCGGGTCGGGCGACGGAGACACAGGTGGAGCCGACGCCCCGTCCTCCCGACGCTACCTCTGGACCGACGCCCACGCCGTGTGCACCTGGCTGGGACTCCACGCCGCGCTGGACGAGGACCGCTTCCTCGACCTCGCGCTCCGCCTCGTGGACCGGGTGCACCACGTCCTGGGCCGGCACCGGGCGGACGACGAGCGCTCCGGCTGGCTGAGCGGGCTGGACGAGGAGGAGGGTGCCCGGCACCCGACGGCGGGGGGCCTTCGCATCGGCAAG
>JASFUL010000395.1:0-5601 GCA_050050315.1 Gemmatimonadota bacterium | reverse complement strand
TCCCGACTCCCTTCCGCTCACGCCGGCTCGGGGCCGGACACGCCCCGCGCCCGCGCCGTCTCCACGTACGAGACGAGCGTCCGCACTTCATCCCGGAGGGCGTCCCTGCCACGGGGAGTGATGGAGTAGAAGCGGCGCTTCCCACCCTCCGTCGGCGCCCCTTCGGGGGGATCGGTCTCGCGGATCAGCCCGGCGTCCGCCAGGTCGCTGAGCGAGCCGTAGAGGGTTCCCGGCCAGAGCCGCATCCTGCCGTCGGTACGCTCCAGCACGTCGTCCATGATGGCGGTCCCGTGCAGCTCACGGTCCGCCAGCGCCAGCAGGATCTGGAACCAGTGGGGCTTGAGGTCCGCGTCTTCGGACATCCGGATTCCTCGGAGCTCGTCGTATCGTTCGCGGCGGGTCCCGAGGGCCTCTTCGACCGGCTCCCGTGCACCCCGCCGCGTTTATCTATACCGTTCAGTATATATACGGACGAGGAGGGACGTCCACGGGTTTCAGGGAGATTCGCGGTGGGTCACCGGAAGCCGCTCGGCCCCCCGCCGATCTCACCGGCCGCCACGAGGACCCAGAGGTCCTTCTCCCCCGCGTCGTCGAGCCAGCCCTGGGTCTCGAGCTCCATGAGGCGCTCGGCCAGGAGCCCCTCGTCCTGGATGACGGAGTCCGGAACGCCCACCCGGAACTCGTGCTCCGTGTCCGGGAAGTCCAGCTCCCAGACGTGGATGTCGTCTTCGTCCATTCCCTCGTAGCTGACCGTGGCATGGGGCTTCCGCTCCGCGAGCCAGGCCGTGACGTGCTCGACGGCCATCGTCTCTCCTCTCGTGGGTTCTCAGGTCTCGGGGTGTGTGGAATCATGACCGGCCGCATCGGCCGGGTCCGTGTGACCGGGTGTCCGGCCGGCCTCACCGGGATCGTGCGGCCGCTCGAGACGGGCGACGAACTCGACGAGCCGGTCGACGTACCCGGACCAGTCGGGCGGACAGTCGTTGTGGCCGCACTCCCAGGTCACCATCTCGGCGTCCGGGGCGGCCCGGGCCAGACGCCGCCCGTGCTCGTAGGGGATGACCTGGTCGGACCGCCCGTGGCAGATCAGGATGGGGCCAGCGAAGGACTCCACGACGTCCAGGTTGTCGAAGGGATCGCGGATCAGCGCGCCCGGCACCAGCAGCCGGCGGGCGAAGTCCCGGGCGCGGGCGAAGGTGGACTGCAGGACGAGCCCCGCGAGGGGACGGCGGCGTGCGAGCTCGGTCACCGCGCCGCCCCCCAGAGAGCGCCCCACGCCGACGATGCGCGACCCGTCGACCGCCGGTCGCGTCGCGAGCCAGTCCCAGGCGGCCACCATCACGGCGGCGATGCTCCGGAGTCCCGGCTTGCCCGGTGCCTGGCCGTAGCCCGGATACTCCACGAGGAGCACGGCGATCCCCCGCTCGGCCACGGCCTGCCAGGCTCCCGCCCAGTCGCGTGCCAGCTCTGCGTTCCCGTGGGCAAACACCAGGGCGGGGGCCGCCGATCCCGCGCTCGACCGCCAGAGATCCTCCCCCGCCGCCCCGGGCCGGCTTCCTTCTTCCGAAGGCACGGGCCCCGGCGGCAGGTACCACGCGAGACCGGGACCCACCGCCGTGTCGAGATCGACCCGCTGGACCCCGGGCGGAAGGGCGGAGCGCGGGGCCGTCGGGTTGAGCAGGTGGCGCGGGAAGACGAGCCGGCGCTGGGCCAGGAAGAGGACGCCCACCCAGGCACACCAGGCGAGGAACGCGACGACGAGCCAGCTCACGACCCGGCCCACCGCCACGCCGGGCTCACGGGCCCGGGGCCGGCACCCGTAGCACCGGGTACTCCTCCACTCCCTCGAGCGCGTCGTCCAGGATGCCCCACGCGGCCAGACCGTCGTCGGACCGCGGCTCCAGGAGATAGAAGGCCAGCCTCCCCAGGGGCTGATCGACCCGCACGAGAGCCGTGCCGGCCGGGACGGTGCGCTCGACCGACACCCACCTCCCGAAGAGCGTCCGCTCCCGGTGTCCCTGGAACTCCCTGGGCGCCGTCGCGACCGAGTCGAGGGCGAAGACCTCCACCCCCCGCAGCTCCTCCTCACGTAGCCGTTCGATGCGCACGCCGTGGGCCGAGAGGCGATCCAGGACGATCTCCAGGTCGCCGGGCACGAGATACGTCGCCGGCGCCCGCTCGGTCTCGGCGGCGCGGAAGGTCCCGAACTCCCACATCGCCTCGGGTCGCTCCACCGGGAGTCGCCGGAGGATCGGCTCGCCGGTCCAGGGGTGGCGTTCCCGCTCGACCCCGCCCATCAGGATCGTCACCATCGTATCCGAGCGCGCCAGGGTCGCGCGGGTGGGCAGCTCGACCCCCACCACGTCCGCCGCGTCGGCCGCCTCGACCGCGGCCGCGAGGTCGCCGGCGTGGGCCGCGGCGTACTCGACGATCTCCTCGACGAAGACCTTCGTCGCCCTCACTCGCTCCTCGAAGGTCAGATAGGCGTAGGCCTCGCTGAGGATCGCCAGACGGTTCCGGAGGCCCACGTAGTTGTTGTTGAATCGTGGCCGGTGATCGAAGGTGTACCACCCCCGCCCCTCTGGTCCCTCGTAGACGTTCCCGTAGTAGTAGAAGCGCATGCCGTGGTCCCGATGGATACGCTCCGTGAGCGCCGGCAGCATCTCGTCCCGGAGGAGCCCGGTCACCGCCTCGTGGGTGCCCGGATGGAGGGGGGGCGCGTAGGTGATGTGGTAGGCGTGGCGGGTCCCGTTCGTCGTGTGCAGGTCCACCGCGAGGTGTGGATCGTAGTCGGTCATCAGGCGGACGAACGACCGCGACTCGGGAGCGTCGAGCTTCATGTGGTCGCGATTCAGGTCGAGCCCGGCGGCGTTGGGCCGTTGACCCATGCCTCCCAGGGGACCGTGCTGTCGGGGGCGGTTGTCGAGCCGGACCCGCTCGTTGCCGTCGACGTTGTAGATCGGGGCTAGAAGGAGCACGACCTCGTCCAGCCAGGGTCCGTGGTCCCCGGCCGCCAGCTCCCGGGCGAGCATCTGGAGCGCCTCCTTCCCCGGAACCTCCCCCGCGTGGATGTTGCCCTGGACGTAGATGCGGAGCTTCCCGCTCGCCCGGACCGAGGCGGGGGAAGGGTCCTCCACGTCCCCGACGACCAGGAGCGGGATGGCCCGCCCCTCGGTGGTGTATCCCATGTTGGTGAGCCACGCACGGTCGGACGCGGCGTCCACGGCCTCGAGAAAGCCGACCACGTCCTCGTAGCGGCTGGTCTCGACGTAGCCCGTGGCCTCCGCCCGGGTCCGGAGACCTTCCAGGGTCCCGGAGCTCTGGGCCCACGCCGGGGCGGCGCCACCCACGGCGGCCGTCAGCGAGCCCAGCGTGACGAGGAACGACGGGACCGAGGACACGCTCGTGGGGACCAGGCGCATGGGGCGTTCCCGGGATGGAGGTCGTGGAAGCCGCGCTCGAGGCGCCGGACCGGACGGAACCGTCCGGTCCGACCCCTCAACCTAACCGCTCGCCCCGGCCCGGTGGAGTCGGGACGGGTCAGCGCAGCAGTGCGATCAGGGCCCGGATCTCCTCCGGGGAGACGGGCGCCCGGGCGACGACCCAACCGGCACCCCGCTCCTCCACGACCTGGTGGACCCCATCGGGCAGCGTCTCCTCGAGGAGCGCGGTCGGCGCGTCGCCCCTCCCGTCGAGGTTCCCGAAGCGAAGCTCGAGCGTATCCCCGGTGATCAGCCGCTGCACCACCCGGAACCCCCGCACGCCCGGGGCGACCTCGGTCCACTCCGCCGTCACCACGGGAAGGCCCGGGATGGTCAGCCCGAGGCCCCCCGTGCCCCGGAGGTCCCGGGACGGCGGGACGGCCGGCTGCGCGCCGGAGGAGACGTCGCCCGAAGCCGCGAACGGATCGACGCCACTCCTCCGGGGCAGGACCCGATCCAGCCGCTCCGCCACCTCGGGGCGGGCCGGCCCCTCGACCCCCGCCGGCGCCGCCGGGCGGCCACGGTCCGGTCCGAAGGACACCGCGATGGAGTCCGGACGGAGCTCCTCGCGGCTCTCGACGGCTTCGGGCTCCGCCGCCGCCCGCACCGTCGAATCGCCGGTCCTCAGCGCAACGTCCTCCATGGAAGCGGGCACCCGCGCCTCTTCCAGCACGTGGACCGGGTCCTTCAGCGCCCGCGCCGGGGATGTCGCCGGCGACGGCACCGCGTCGACCGGCACGAGCCGCTCCGCCGGACGCTCTACTCCCCCGGTGTGCGTGTCGGCGGCGGCGACCCGCTGCCGGGACGCCATCTCTCCGGCCCGTCCCGAGGAGGAAGCCCCACGTTCGGGCGACGTTTCGGCGAGCCTCTCCGGCGAGGCGGCGGCGTCCCGCTCCGAGGTCACCCCCTGATCCGTGGTTCGGACCGCCCCGTCGATGGACGCCCCGGGATCCGAGCCGGCCGGGCCGTCATCCACCGGGCGTGCCTCGGCCTCGCCGGCCGCGGGAACCGAAGAGACGGGCGGCCCGGCCGGAAGGACCCGGCCTCCCATCCACCCCACCCCCAGGGCCACCACCGCGGTGGCGGCGAGGCGCAGCCAACCGACACGGGTCGGGCCCGACGACCGTCGCGAGGCGTCCCGCTCCTCCCGGGCCAGGGCACGACGTCGCAGCTCCTCGAAAGGCGGCGCTTCCACCGAACCGGGATCGGCGCCCGCCAGCACCGCCGCCGCGCGCTCCCGGGAGCGACGCTCCTCCTCGAGCCGCTCGCGACACGACGCGCACGCGTCCAGGTGCTCGCGGATGCGCTCCGCCTCGTCGGCCGGGTAGTGCTCCAGGCCGCCGTCCAGATAGGCGTGCAGATCACCCTCAGCTACGTGCCGCATGGTCCCCCTCGATGGTCTCGAACGCGGCCACCAGGCGCTTCCGCGCCCGGGCCAGCGTGGTGCCGATGGCTCCTACCGCCAGCCCCGTGGTCTCCGAGATCTCCATGTAGTTCAGGCCGGCGTCCCAGAGGAGCAGCACCTCCCGGTCCCGCTCGCCCAGGGCATCGAGCGCCTCCCGCAGCCGCTCCATCCGCTCGCGCTCCGCCAGCTCCCGGGCGGGATCGTCGGGCGCCGTCCTGCCGGCCACCTCCCCTTTGAGGAGGGCGAGGTGCTTCTTCCGCCGGATGACCGTCCGGGCTTCGTCCCGGGCCAGGTTCGCGGCAACGGTGAACAGCCACGCCCGCGGCCGGTCCGGCTCGTCCCGCAAGGCCCGCACGAAGCACTCCTGCGCCAGGTCCCGGGCCCGCTCCCGGTCCCACACCTTACGGTGGAGGAACCGGACCAGGTCCGGAAACGTCGATCGGTACAGGTCGCTCCAGTCGGTGCTCACGCGCTCCCTCGCGCCGTATCGCCGGGCGGGTGTCGCTCCGCCGTCTCCCTTTCATACGGTACGACGTTCGACGCCTCCGGGCTTGCACAAGGCACCGCCACGGTGGGCGGGACGGCGCACCCGGACGGTCCCGCACCTCCCCTCCGAATCGGGTGGGAGGGGGGCTCGCGCCCCCCGTCCCCCCACACCACCGGACGTACGGATCTCGTATCCGGCGGTTCTTCTCAGTGTTGTAGCGTCAGGTA
>JASFUL010000394.1:0-5614 GCA_050050315.1 Gemmatimonadota bacterium | reverse complement strand
CACTGCGGGCTCCTCGTCGCTCCGGGGAGGGAACGGGTGACCCACGCTCTCCCGCAGCGTGGCCACGTAGATCCGCCCGTCGAAGCTCGAGCCACCACCGAACTGGAAGTCGAAGTCACGGGCAGACGTGAAGTAGAGGAAGCGCCCCTCGGGGTCGAAGGCCGGGTTGGAGTCGTTGGTGTCGTCGGACGTGACCCGCACCGTGCTCCCGGAGTCCCGGGACCAGAGCCAGATGGAGGAGAACGTGTTCTCGCCGTTCTTCGCGTAGGCGATCCAACGACCGTCCGCCGACCAGGAAAAGGGGGTGAGGGACCCCATGTCCGACTCGTCGACGACGGTCGCTCCCCCGTCGTCGACGTCGACGACGGTGATCCGGTTTCGGTTGTCGTGGAAGGCGAGGCTCTCGGAATCCGGAGCCCAGAGGACGCCGTCGATCCAGGCGTCTTCCACGTCCGTCAGGCGCCGCGGATCGGAAGATCCGTCGGCCGGACCGACCCACAGCTGGTACGAGCCGCTGGCGTCCGACAGGTATGCGATCCGGCGTCCGTCCGGGGACCAGCTCACGGATCGCTCGCGAGCGGACGGCGTGTTGGACAGGTTCCGCACGTTGCCGTGCTCGGCCGGAACCGTGAAGATCTCGCCCCGGGCGCCGAAGAGGGCTCGCTTGCCGCTGGGCGAGACGTCGAAGGACTCGATGTCGTCGGAGACGTCGGCGACGTAGGGAGTGGTCAGCGGACGGTCGCCCGAGATCGTGACCGGAATGCGGCGCGTCTCCCCGGTGCCCGGGTCGAAGTGCCAGATCCAGCCCCCGTTCTCGTATACGATTCCCCCCTGGCCGCGGCTGGGCCAGAGCACGTCGAACTCGTCGTGGAAGGTGACCTGTCGCTGCTCGCCGGTGCCCGTGTCGTACGCCCACAGGTTCAGGCGCGAGTCCTCGCCCCGGTCGCTCACGTAGTAGATCGTCGCGTCGACCCAGAGGGGGAAGTTGTCGGTGCCGTGGAACTCGGTCAGACGCTGGCTCTCGTCGTTGGCGAGGTCGTAGATCCAGACGTCCTGCTGGCGACCGCCACGGTACCGCTTCCAGTGCCGCCATTCCCGGCTCTTGATCGTGTACGCCAGCTTCGTTCCGGTCGCGTCGTACGTTGCGCCCGTCCCTCCTTCCGGGATCTGGAGGGCGGTCTCGAGGCCCCCGTCGGGATCGACCAGATAGTACCGCCCCACCCGCTGTCCGAAGGGCGTCCGGTTGGCCCGGACCAGCACCCGCTCTCCGTCGGGCGTCCAGTCCAGGGGGAGGTGGTCGAATCCGCCCCGGGGCGGCATGGGCCCGACGTCGGGGTAGAAGGTGAGCTGGCGGGGCTCGCCCCCCGTGGACGGGATGAGATAGACCTGCCGACTCCCCGCGTACTCCCCGGAGAAGGCGATCCGGCTACCGTCCGGACTGAAGCGGCCGAAGACCTCGAGCCCCTCGTGGGAGGTGAGGCGCGTCGCGTGGCCGCCCTCGAGGGGGACGGTGTAGAGGTCGCCGGCGTACGTGAAGACCACACGGCCCCCTCCGACGTGGGGGAAGCGCAGCAGCCGCGCTTCGTCCGGGGCCGCCTGGACGGGGCCGGCCCCGGTGGACGCCGGAGTCATCGACGGGGCGGTGTCCTGCCCCGCCGACGGTATGGGAGTGCAGAATCCCGCCGCCGTGGCGACGGCCGCCAACAGGATCGCTCTCGAGCCGCGCATCTTCGTCACCTCGCCCTCTGGGTCCGCTCGTCCCTCCGATCCGGGTGGAGGGTGGGGCCGGATGGAGAAGCCCCGCCAGACAAGGTGACCGCAGCGGCCCGTCATGGGAAGGCGACGGAGACGCCGGTCCGAGGGCGACGACGGGGATCCCGCGCGAGCCCCGGGCCCGCGGTCCGGAGCGGGCGTCCAGGGCCCTCCCGGGGCGACGTCCGGGAGCCGGTCGGAGACGCGGGGCCTCAGGGAGGAGGCAAGCGCTCCATTCGCCTCTCGACCTCCCGAAGGTCGGCCCGCCGGCGCCTCCGCAGCTCGGCGTTCACTCCCGTAGCCACGCCGGCGAAGGACGCCATGAGCAGCGCCGGGGGCCAGTTCCCGGAAGCCCAGCCGAGCCAGAGGAAGAAGGCGACTCCCGCAGCCCACACCGGGGCCGTGAAGCGCGTGCGGCGGAGCAGCCGACGGAGCTCGTCCTCGCGCTCGAGGAGCTCCAGGCGGCGGGCGACGATTTCGTCCCGGGAGTCCTGGGGAGGGTTCGTCACGAGGGTCGTGGGCCAGAGGCGAGGTACAGCTTCCAGCGGTTCGGACGGCTCACTCTTCGAAGGCGTACCCACGGAGGAACGGGAATCGACTCATCTGGCCACGGACGAGCTCCACGAGGTCGGGTGTCCACGTGACGGGACCGGCGAAGCGACTCTTGTTGGGCTTCTCGTAGAGGATGCCCACGCAATCTCGGATCCAGTCCTCGGCGGGGTCGACGCCCAGGAACGCACAGAGCTCCGACAGCCCTCGTCGGGGCTCTCTCAACAGGGACTCGTGCCTGATCTCGAAGATCTCTCCCGGGGAGAGGGACTCCTTGAAGCTCGCCACGGTCCCGCACAGGGAAAACAGGTCCCGGATACAGCTCTCGGGATCTTCGGCGTACCGCCGCACCCGCCTGGCCCTCGTGGTCACGATGTCGTACGGGTTCCTGACGACGTGGATGAAGCGGATCCGCGCGTCGACCACCCGGCGCAGCCGTCTCAGATACGCCGGGCTCGCCGCGATGCGCACGGTGGCTCCATACCCTTCCTTGTCCCCGATCACCCGCAGCGTCCGCACCCGGCCCTGCCACTGACCGGGGACGTCGTAGACGTAGCCTCCCAGCGCTCGTCCCCCCCGGGCGGCCCGCCGGGCGTTCCGCAGGATGAGCCAGTAGATCTGGTCCCTGCCGAACCCCAGACGCGCATACCTGAGCGCGGCGAGCTCGTGGGCGAACACCATGTCGGGGTGGGCGTTGAGGAGCGCCCCCACCAGACTGTGACCGCTCCGCGGGTAGCCGACGAACTCGCAGTACGTCTCCACGTCCCGGAAGAGCGACCGCTTCCGGGCTCCGCCGATCATGGACGGCACGTAGAGGGCCCCGGCCAGCGCCGCCCTCGCCACGTGCCTCGGGATCTCGACGAGGGCGGTCACGCGGCCCCCATGGCGGACAGGAGCTCCATCAGGCGGCCCACCTCCACGACCATGGGGCTCTCCCTTCCTCCCAACCGCGTCGAGGGGCTCGTGCCGCGCAGGTACCCGTAACGGCAGCCCAGGCCGCGAGCCAGGTACGCGTTGGGAAGGAGCACCTCCGGACCGAACAGCTCCAGCACCGTGGGTGCCTCGGCGAAGACGAGGTTGGCCAGCCCGGCGCCGTGGGGTGCGACGACCGCCTCGGCCGCGCTGAACAGGCGAGCCTGCTCGGCGAAGGACAGGCTGCCCAGGACGTGGGCTTCGTACCCCGCATCCCCGAGGGCCCGGACCACCTCGCCCTCGTTCACCACCCTGCGGAACGCGGCGTCCCTCCTCGAGATGTAGATCCGGCGACCGCGATTCCCTTCCCGCCCCCGCCCCGACCGCCCGAGGACGCGCCCGCGAAGCCACCGGCACGCCCCGGGCGACACCGGCCGGTGGTAGCTCCGTCCGTCATACTGCCGCCTGAAGGACGGGATCACGAAGAGCCCGACCCTGATGCGTCGCCGGCCCCAGGGGCGGGTCGGGGCCTCCGGCGCCACGGCGTTCAGGGACGCGACCTGCCACGCCCGGAGCCGGGGGGGCAGGAGCAGCCGCGGCCGGACCCCGGTCTCCGCCTCGTACCGCTCCAGACCCTCGAGCCTGGGGAGCACGTCGACGATCCAGTGCCAGTAGTTGTTCGTCCAGCGGTTCGTCAGGAGGGCCGCGACCTCGAGCTCGTCCGGGGCCCTCGGCGACGGGAGGGCGCGGAGCAGCGAAGGGAGGATCGGGAGGTGGAGGTCCAGATGCTCCTCCACCGGCGAGAACGGGGGCGGGATGGTCTCCAGGACCGCCCGGCCGCGGGCGTCGAACGCCATGGGAGGTGACCCCAGCAGCTCCACGTCGGACAACTCGAACACCCGGGCCTCCTCGAAGCGGACGGTGCGGGCCCGCAGCTCCCCGGGGACCTCCGGGTCCAACGGGTGCGTCCAGGGCGACTCGTGGCGGACCACCTCGGGCGGGGAGTATGGAAAGCTCCGGCCGCGCCCTTCCCCGTCCTCCATCTCGGGCCGGTCGAGCACGCCGGGCGCGCCCATTCGTCGCAGAAGCTGGCGGGCGCCCCGTCCCACGCGCGCCCGGAGTCGACCGTTGGACCAGCGACGCTCCAGGGCGTGGGCGATCCGGGGAGGGCCCACGCCCGCCCACGCCGGCGGGCTCACGGCGACTCCGGGGACCGGCCGTGGGGGGCGCGGTGATCCGGATGACGTGCGTCAGATCGCATCGCTCCGGATCTCCGGGATCTCCCAGCTCGAGATCCTCCGGATGTCCAGGTCCCCGACGAACCAGTCCTCTTCCCGCGGGGTCGGGTGCACGGGGCGGACCAGCAGCGGCCACACCCGGTTGGCCCGCCGGCGCAGCCGCTCGATGAGACCGTCGTCACGGAACCCGAGGGTGCCCATGGCGGAGCGGAGGTCCCGGGACGGGGTGAAGGAGTAGATCCAGAGGACGCCCGCGGGCTTCGAGCGGACGAGGAACCGCAGGAGCTCGACGACGGGGGCCACGCTGTGTCGGGAATTGTCGAGGATCGTGGCGAGACGGCCGGGTGGCTCGAGCCGGACCACGACGTACCCGGTGACCCGGCCCTCCTCGCGCAGATAGTAGAAGACATGCCGCGCGCCCGGCGCCCGGAAGTACCACCGGAAGAAGCCCGCCTCCTGGAGCGGCGTGAGCTTCGGCGTGGTCGGAGACGGCTCCATCGCCACGCGGGCCATCGCCTCGGGGCGCGGCTCGAGGGACACCTCCACGTTCCCGAACTCGCCCGGACGCACGCCCCGGGGGACCGCCGCGTCTCCGTCCGCCCCACCACCGCCGAGCGGGACGAAGGACCTCGCCAGTCGCAGCGGGTGCAGCCGGAGGAGCCTCGACTTGTCGTGGAGCCGGACGAAGCCCATCCGCACGTATCCGGGAACGGAAGACGCTCCGGCGGTCATGTTCAGGAAGATCCGGTGGTCGGGGTGGAGCTCGTCCATCGCCCGGGCCCCCATCCGAACCGACAGCCCCCGCCGCCGATGCTCGGGGTGGACGGTCGTGTCGCCCGGCGACAGCACGAGGGTGCGCGTCCCCGCGCCCGGGACGCACCACGGCGTGGCGTGGTAACCCCGGAAGCCCACCACCCGATCTCCCGCCCGAGCCACGATCCCCAGGGGCCGGTCGACGAACGGATTGTCGAGGTACTTCCAGGTCAGATAGCCCCGGTTCCATTCGGGATCGCGGCCGGTCAGGTGGGGCAGGAGCTCGGCCACGCCCGGCAGGTCCTCGGCCTCGACCGGCCGGATCTCGTACTCGGAGCCCGGCGGGCCGGGCTCGGGCGTGGCCGCGCCGGAGGGGGTCGGCAATTGGTCCTGCCGCCTCACGCCCCGGC